>NZ_JAGKRI010000145.1:0-13076 GCF_017939255.1 Aeromonas sp. Prich7-2 | reverse complement strand
CCGACATATTGATGGGCGGCAGCAGCTTCTTGAGCAAAGCAGCCTTGCGCTCACTTGAATAACGAGCCATTCGACACTCTTTATCCGCCCCCGGTCTTCACATTTAGATTATTCAGATTAGGCGACAACTATTCTGACACCGGGGGTGGTTTCCAGCGGATAAGGTCGCCGGCCATTACCAGCCTTGGGGTAAAACGGCTCGATGACTTCCACCATGTTTTGCCATGGCAGAATCTGCTCCATGCGGGACAAGAAAATCTCTTTTCTGGTCTGACGGCGCTTACTGCTGAATTCACTGTCGGCGAAGGTAAGTTGATGACTCATGATGAACCCTGTTCCATGGCTCCAGATGACAAACATGATCTCATATCAGGGACTTGTTCGCACCTTCCCTAGTCAATGCTTACGTTAATGAGTTTACCTTGTGGTAGCGCTTTCTCGATCTTTTATGAAAAAAGTAGATTTTTATTAGTTTTATGTGATCTGGGTCACTTATTTGTTGTTCTTGTCACTGTCGCAGTGTAACCGATTGCATAAATTGTATCTCTCGTCACAGTACGCTGCATCATTAGTACGTACTCTTGCTGTCATGGGAGGGGATCTTGATGGTTCGCTCAAATGGTCGGCTTGTTATGTGAAATGGGTGGATACTTGATGAGCATTGAAAAACTGTTCGGATTGAACAAAAACTTGGTAATGTTTGGCGCCATATTCTTCCTTTACTTCTTTATAATGGGAGCTTACTTTCCTTTTTTTCCAATTTGGTTACATGATGTAAATGGCATCAGCAAGGCTGAAACTGGAATTGTCTTCGGCACAATTTCTTTATTTGCACTTCTATTTCAGCCTGTGTTTGGGCTGGTTTCTGACAAGCTAGGGCTGAAAAAGCATTTGCTCTGGATAATCATCGGATTACTGGTCTTCTTCGCGCCCTTCTTTCTTTATGTATTGGCACCATTGCTGAAATTGAACATCTATCTCGGTTCTATCGTAGGGGGCATGTACATAGGTTTTGTATTTGCAGGCGGGGCTCCAGCCATCGAGGCTTATGTTGAGAAGGTGAGTCGCTCCAGTCAGTTCGAGTTTGGCCGTGCAAGGATGTTTGGCGCAATAGGCTGGGCTCTCTGTGCCTCTATCGTAGGCATCATGTTTACCATTAACAATGAGTTCGTGTTCTGGATGGGGTCTGCTTTTGCTGTTGTAATGGCGGTTCTATTTTATTTTATAAACCCTGGTCGTGGAAGCACCAGTGAGGTGTTAGATAGTATTGGCGCCAATCAGAAAGGGTTTAGCATAAAACTGGCAATGAGGTTGCTGAAACAAGCAAAATTCTGGTTTTTCACCCTCTATGTAATCGGTGTAGCATGTACGTATGACGTATTTGATCAACAATTTGCAAACTTTTTTACCGCATTCTTTGATACAAAAGAAGAAGGTACTCGTTACTTTGGTTATGTCACCACTATGGGGGAGTTACTGAACGCCAGCATCATGTTTTTTGCCCCACTGATTGTGAATCGAATTGGCGGAAAAAATGCCCTGCTAATCGCTGGGACCATCATGTCTATTCGAATCATCGGCTCATCATTCGCCGAGACAGTTAGCCATGTCATTTTGCTGAAAACCCTGCATATGTTGGAAGTTCCATTCCTGTTAGTCGGCACATTCAAGTACATCACTAGTGAATTTGATGTTCGCTTTAGTGCGACTATCTGGTTGATTGGCTATCAGTTCTTCAAGCAGCTAGCAACCATGTTTATGTCTGTGTGGGCTGGCTCTATGTATGAGGTGATGGGCTTTCGTGAAACCTACTTGGTATTGGGCATTATTGCCGCAACTTTCACCTTTATTTCTATTTTTACCCTCTCAGGAATGGGGCCACTTGGGCTGTTAAAGGGTAGAACGATGGTTTCAAAAAAAGCCGCCAGTTACTAACCGAATGTTTTGTAATCAGAGATTTGAAAAAGGTTATAAAAGATGAATAACAGTATGACGTTACAACAAATCATTTATCGTGCCGATTGGCAAACACAGGCTGTGACCAGTGTAAATCGTTTACCCGCCCATACCCCCATGTTCAGCTGGCGCAGCGAAACCGATGCCAGGGGTGATCTGGCCTCTTCCTCCCGTCTCTTGCTCGATGGCGAGTGGCGCTTCTCCTTCTTTGCCGCTCCCGAATTGGTGCCCGAGAGCTGGCTGGCGCAGGATCTGGTGGATGCTTGCCCCATTACAGTGCCGGGCAACTGGCAGCTGGATGCCGCCTATCCAGCTGCGCGGCCGCTCACCGATGGCCCCATCTACACCAATATCAAGTACCCCTTTCCCTGCGATCCGCCCCGAGTGCCAGCAGAGAATCCTACTGGCTGCTACTCCCGCGAGTTCGAACTGCCCGCCGACTGGCTGGCAAGCGGACAGAGCCGGATCATCTTCGACGGGGTGAGCAGTGCCTTCCACCTCTTCTGCAACGGCCGCTGGGTCGGTTACTCCCAGGACAGCCGCCTGCCCGCCGAATTCGATCTGACCCCATATCTGCAGAGCGGTCGCAACCGGTTGGCGGTGCTGGTACTACGTTGGTCTGATGGCTCCTATCTGGAAGATCAGGATATGTGGTGGCTGTCGGGGATCTTCCGCTCCGTCAGCCTGCTGCACAAACCGTCCCGCCATCTGATGGATATGCGGGTGACCCCCGAGCTGGATGCCTGCTATCGGGATGGCCGTCTCAAGATTGCCCTGCAGGTCGCCAATGGGGCTGGCCTCTCGGTAGAGGCCAATCTCTATGACGGTAGCGAGCGGGTCGCGACCCTGCTCCAGCTGATCGGCACCCAAGCCATTGATGAGAAAGGGGCTTACGACGATCGCGCCGAGCTGTGGCTCGACGTGGCTGCGCCGCGCAAGTGGAGCGCCGAGACGCCCCATCTCTATCGCTTCACCCTGACCCTGCTGGACGAGCAGGGCCAAGCTATCGAGAGTGAGGCATGTGATGTGGGCTTTCGGGTGGTGGAGATCCGTGGCGGCCTGCTGCGGGTCAACGGTCAGCCGCTGCTTATTCGCGGTGCCAACCGTCACGAGCATCACCCTGCCAAGGGTTATGCCATTGATCGCGCCACCATGGAGCGGGATCTGCTGCTGATGAAGCGGCACAACTTCAATGCGGTGCGCTGTTCCCACTATCCCAACCACCCCGACTTCTATCGCCTCTGCGATCGGCTCGGTCTCTATGTGGTGGACGAGGCGAATCTGGAGACCCACGGCATGACCCCCATGGGGCGGCTGGCGCGGGATCCTGCCTGGAGCAATGCCTTTCTGGAGCGGGCCACCCGCATGGTGGCACGGGATTTCAACCACCCCTCCATCATCATCTGGTCGCTCGGCAACGAGTCGGGTTACGGCCCGGCCCACGATGCCATGTATGGCTGGATCAAGCGCAGCGACCCGAGCCGTCCGGTGCAGTACGAGGGGGGCGGGGCCGATACCCCGGCCACCGACATCATCTGCCCCATGTATGCCAGAACCCATCAGGATCAGCCCTTCCCGGCGGTGACCAAGTGGGCGCTGGCCAAGTGGATCGGTCTGCCCGACGAGCACCGGCCACTAATCCTCTGTGAATATGCCCACGCCATGGGGAACAGTCTGGGGGGCTACGCCCACTACTGGCAGGCGTTTCGCGATCATCCACGTCTGCAAGGCGGGTTTGTCTGGGATTGGGTCGATCAGGGGCTCGACAAATACACCGCCGATGGTCGCCACTACTGGGGTTATGGCGGCGATTTTGGTGATGTGCAAAACGATCGTCAGTTCTGCTGCAACGGTCTGCTGTTCCCTGATCGCACCCCCCATCCCGCTTTGTGCGAGGCGAAGCGTGCCCAGCAGCCGTTCCGCTTCACCCTGCTTGAGCACATCCCGCTGCGGGTGCGGATCGAGAGCGAATACCTGTTCCGGGAAACCGATAACGAGCGGCTTTGCTGGCAGCTGTGCGAGAACGGCCATGTGCAGCAGCAGGGGGAGATCTCCCTTGAGCTGGCACCGCAAGGGGTGGTCGAGTTGACCCTGAGCGAGACACTGCCCACCTTTGCGGCAGGCTCACAGGCCTGGCTCGATCTGGCGATCATTCAGCCACAAGCCACCTTGTGGTCGCAGGCGGATCACAAGGTCGCCCGCCAGCAGTTCACCCTGCCGACCCCTCTTTCCCTGCCAGCTCCCGCTGCTGTCGCCATCCTGACTGAGCAACCGGATGGTTGGCGGATCACTGCCGCAAACAGCCAGTGGCGGCTCGACAAGCAGAGCGGCCGTATCACCAGTTGGCAAAAATCGGGGAAGGAGCAGTTGCTGGCGCCGATCATGGATCACTTCTACCGGGCGCCGCTGGACAACGACATCGGCACCAGCGAGGCAGATCACGCTGATCCCAACTCCTGGATTGCCCGCTGGCAGGCGTGTGGCCTCGGTCAATGGCAGCACCGCTGTTTGGGGATCTCGGTCACCGGAGGGGATATCCGGGTCAGTCATGGCTACTTCCACCACGATGAGCTGCTGCTGGTGAGTCACTGGCATCACTGTTTTACCGACGATGGCGCCATGAGCCTGGAGATAGAGACTGAGCTGGCGCAGGCGTTGCCGTCGCTGCCGCGGATTGGTCTGCTGCTCCATCTGGCCGAAGTGCCGGTGCGCGCCGAATGGCTGGGGCGCGGTCCTCACGAGAACTATCCGGATCGCCTGCTGGGAGCCGATCTGGGGCACTGGAGCTTGCCGCTGGAGGCCATGCACACCCCTTACATCTTCCCGAGCGACAACGGTTTGCGCTGCGATACCCGTCAGCTGCAGCTGGGCAGCACGACAGTGAACGGCAGCTTCCATTTCAGTGCCAGCCGCTTCAGTCAGCAACAGCTGGCCGCCGCTCGTCACCAGAGCGATCTGGTGGCCGAAGAGGGGCTGTGGGTATGTCTCGATGGCGCCCACATGGGGGTGGGTGGCGATGACTCCTGGAGTCAGAGCGTGCGTCCCGAGTATCAGTTGCTGGGGCGCAGTTACCGCTGGGGTTGCACCCTTTACTAAGTGAAGTCTGCAAGACTATGATGATGAAGCGCCGGGTGATACCCGGCGCTTCTATTTTTATGAAATGTCATAAACACACCTCCTACACTAAATAGCTGTTCCGAATAGTAGATCACTGCACTCGTACAGCCTCGACAAGAGGCATTGAGCACACATCGAGGTCTGAGTCTTGCCACGTCAGGCTTTGCCACCTGATGGTAGAGATGCTTTACACCACAAGGCTTTCGGCAAAATGTAGCACTATTAGGGGCGCTGTTTCCCAAATCAACCATCAAGCCACAACCCCGCCGATAAACGCCGGCTCGGTGATCAGACACCCCGCATCTGCTCCAAAATGCGACATGTGTATGTAACCAGTATCGGCATGGGTATTGAGGCGGCATATACTGGACCCGCTTGAAGAGAGTCCCAGTCAGCCCCAACCAAGGAGCATGTTTATGTCACCTTCGTTACCCCCGCTCGGCGTGTTAGCTGGTGCCCTGTTACTGCTGGTGGTCCAGAGTGCCGGGGCCGCCGACTGTACCTATCGCAAAGACAGCCTCGGTAATACCCGCTACCAGTGTGATGATGGCAATAGCGGCACCCTGCGCAAGGACAGTCTCGGCAACGTCAGGGATTCGCAAAGCGGCACCACCTGGCGCAAAGACTCTCTCGGCAATGTGCGCAGCAGCGAAGGCACCACTTACCGCAAAGATAGTCTAGGCAATGTACGGGTCAGCAATCCCAGCACCGGCGAGACCGTCACCTGGCGTAAAGATAGCCTCGGCAACCTGCGGTCCTCCAATGGCACAACTTGTCGCACCAACTCCTTGGGGCAAGTTAGATGTGATGGGCAGAGCACACCGCCAGCAGTGTTGGGCGCAAAGTGAACCCAGACTGTGGTTCTGATCTATTAGACCGCCATGATGAATCGCTGACGCAGCGTACATCTTGGCCAAATAGTAGAAATGATCGATTTGGTGATCTGGCTTCATAGAGCTACCGTGCTCTCAGGCTTAGAATAACACTCTTTTTGATAGCATGAACTGAGCGCCGTTAGGGTCAATAGAACATTTATGAATAGCGAAGAAGGTGCCAGTTGGCCTTCCCGTACTGCGGATTGTCTGAAATGGCACTGACTCGATTTTTTTACCCCTAACTCTCTGTTAATCTGAGCGTTTTCTGCTAGGTGCCTGCTTACTATGTCTATCGATTACTACAACCAACACGCCGATAGCTTCGTCGAAGGCACGCTGTCGGTCGATATGCAGCCGCTTTACCAGCGCTTCCTGCCTCTGCTCGCTCCCGGCGCTCATATCGTCGATGCGGGCTGCGGCTCTGGTCGGGACAGTCTCTACTTCCGAGAGCAGGGCTTTCAGGTCACTGCGTTCGATGCCAGCGCGGAGCTGGCCCTGCGCGCCGAGCGCCTGCTTGGTCAGCCGGTGCAACTGTGCCGTTTCGATCAGTTCGTGGCTCCCGCGCCGGTCGATGCCATCTGGGCCTGTGCCAGTCTGCTGCATGTTCCCCGTGCCGAATTGGATGCCGTAATGGTCCATCTGTGCCAGCAACTCGCCGACGGTGGTCTGCTCTATTGCTCGTTCAAATATGGGGTAGACGAGACCGAGCGCGATGGCCGAGCCTTCACCCAGTTGGATGAGGCGGGGCTGCAAGCCCTGATAACGCCGTTGCCGCTGAGCGAGGTCGAGATCTGGCAGACTGCGGATCGACGCCCCGGCCGCGAGCAGGAGTGTTGGCTTAACGCCATCGTGCGCAAGGTCGGGTCATGAGTGCACCCGTGCTCATCAGCGGGGGAGAGGCGGGGGATCCGGAGTTCAACGATCCCCTGTTGCCACATCTGCTGGACGCCATCGCCCGTTGTGGCGAGGGTAGCCGCATTGAGTTGTGTGTCTCCTTTATTCGCCAAAGCGGGCTGGTGTTGTTGCGCGGTGCCCTGCACGAGGCGCTGGCGCGAGGAGCACGGCTTCGGGTGATCACCTCGGACTATCTGGAGGTGACCCAGCCGGTGGCGCTGCGCGAGTTGCTCAAATTTGATCCCGCTCGCTCTTGCGCGCTGATCTACCAGAGTCAGGGCAATCGCGGTTTTCACCTCAAGTCCTATCTGTTTGTCCAGCACGCAGCCCAGTACCTAGGCCAGCAAGTTGGCCAGGAAGGGTCGCCAGCGGTGCTCGGTGGTCAGGCGTTTCTCGGCTCCAGCAATATCTCTGCCGCCGCCCTTACCGAGTCGCTGGAGTGGAACTGGTCGCTCAGGGCTGAGCCGAGCGGCCCCAGCGAGCCGCATCACAGCCTGCGTCAGCTCGCGGCTCAAATCGATCGGCTGGCGCAAGACGCGCGGGTCGTGCCCCTTACCCACGACTGGATCGATGGCTACCTCGCTCGCTATCGGCAGAGCGCGCTGCGGGAGTTGCGGGTGCTCACTGGGGATCATCGCAGCAGCGCTGAGCAGCTGCGTGAAGCCCCCATCCCCAACAGCGTGCAGCAAGAGGCGCTGATGGCGCTGCAAGCCGCGCGGGCACAGGGGCATAAACGGGGTGTGGTGGTCATGGCGACCGGCCTTGGCAAGACTTGGCTCGCGGCTTTTGATGTGCGCCAGATGCAGGCGGCCCGCCTGCTGTTTGTTGCCCATCGGGAGGAGATCCTGACCCAAGCGCGCCAGACCTTCTTGCACATGGTGCCGCGGGCAAATTCGGGCCTCTATCATGGTCAGCAGCAGGATGAGGCCGACTGGCTGTTTGCCTCCATCCAGACCCTGGGCAAGAGTCAGCATCTGCTGCGCTTTGCACCGGATCACTTCGATTACGTGGTGGTCGATGAGTTTCATCATGCCGCCTCACCCTCCTACCGGCGCTTGCTAAACCACTTCAAGCCCCGCTTCCTGCTCGGGCTGACCGCGACCCCTGACCGCACCGATCAGGCCGATATTCTGGCGCTGTGCGACAACAATCTCGTCTTTGAACGGGGGCTGGCCCTCGCCATCGAGCAGAAGATGCTGGTGCCGCTCACCTATCACGGCATTTTGGATGACACCGTCGACTATGCCGCGCTGCCTTGGCGCAACGGTCAGTTTGACCCCCATGCGCTGGAGAGTGCCTTCGCCAGTCAGAAGCGGGCTCAGCACGCCCTTAGCCAGTGGCGACGTTTACGCCAGCAGCGCACGCTGGCCTTCTGCATCTCGACCCGTCATGCCGATTTTATGGCCAGCGTCTTCCAGCAAGCCGGTGTGCGGGCGATAGCCGTCTATGCGGGCTCCCGCCAGGGGCGACAAGCCGCCCTGGAGCAACTGGCCGCCGCCGAGCTTGATATCATCTTCTCGGTAGATTTGTTCAACGAAGGCACCGACTTGCCCGCCATCGATACCGTGCTGATGCTGCGCCCCACCGAGTCGCGCATCGTGTTCCTGCAACAGTTGGGGCGGGGCTTGCGCCTCTATCAAGGCAAAGAACGCCTGGTGGTGATCGATCTGGTGGGCAATCACAAGGCGTGTCTCTACAAGCCCCAGCTGCTGCAAACGCAATTGACCCGCCCACCAACGCACGCAAACAGGGCGATGCCGCTGGCGGCAGGTTGTTTTATCAATCTGGATCCCAAGCTGCTTCCGCTGCTGGCGCTGTTAAAAAAGCAGCAGAAACCGACTCTGATTGAGACCTATCAGACCCTCAAAGAGCACCTCGGCTATCGCCCCACCGCGCGGCAAACCTGGGCAGTCCGGCTGGGTGAGCAACTGCGTTTCGATACCCAAAAACAGGGGGGCTGGTTTGAGCTGCTCGCCCAAGCGGGCGATCTGGGGGAGGAGGAGCTGCGCGTGCTGAACCGGCACGGCGACTTTCTGCGTTCGGGGGTGGAGCACACCGCGCTCACCAAGAGTTTCAAGTTGATCCTGCTATTGGCGCTGCTCGAACTCGACGGCCTGCGTGAGCCACCCACCTTGGCGGCGCTGGCCAGCCACTCCCGTTACCTGTTTGAGCGGCATCCCGAGCTGGCCCGCCTCGATCTACCGGTCAAGCAGCAAGCCCTGAGCGCCGACAGCCCGGCTTGGCTCAGTTACTGGAAGAGCAATCCGATCAAGTTCAGCAGTGGCGGCAATCCAGGCGCCAAGGGGGAGTACTGGTTCGAGGTAAGGGAGGATCGCTTCTGCCCACGCTTCGCGGTGAGTGAGGAGGATATCGATCCTCTGCATCGCATGGTGCAAGAGCTGCTGGACTTGCGTCTGGCCCAATATCAGCAGCGCAAAATCGCATCGGCAGCCGCCATTTCCCCTGAGCCCTTCACAACTATCCACGATGAGGAACAGGCGCTGGCGCCTGATGCCAAAGCGCGTCAGGTGACCCTGATTTAAGGCTGGCTATCCGATAGCACGATCAGTGTAAAAACAAGCAGTGTAAAAACCAGCAGCGTGAAAGCAATCAAGGCGCCAGTGGCGCCTTGATTGTTTGGGGAGATGGTCGGTCAGCGCTGGCCGTTACCGAAACAGCCATTCCATATCGTCCTCTTCCTCACGCCACCTTATTTGCTGCTGATCCCAGCGGGCCGCCAGATAGGGTTTGAGGGTCTGCAGGGTGGTGATCTCGGCCAGCTGGGCAGTCAGGTGGTCGATATCACGCAGCAAATAGTCCCGATGTTCGGCAAAGGCCTGCTCGGTCTTTTTCTTGGATGATTGCTTGAATTTGTGCAGCACCGCGCCCATTAGCCCGTCTTGCCCGCCGTAGTAGCTGACTTCGAGCTCGCGTAGCTGGCGTTTCAGCATCGGGTTGAGGTAAGCGAGGTTCTCGTCACTGAGCAGGTTATCGAACTCGGGTAGGTGAGCGTGGGCCAGCTGTAACAGGGTGAACATCTCTTTGTTTTCCCAAGCCTGACTGAGTTGGCCCATGATGCGGGTCTTTTCCGCCTGCATGGCGGGGTCGGGTTCCCGATCCGGGTGCAGCGCCAGGGCGAGCTTGCGATAGAGCTGCTTGAGGCTGGATTTGCTGAACAGCTGTTCGATGCGCATCTCTTCCTCTTGCTCACGACGGGTGCGCGTGTGGGCAAAAGCATCTTGCTGCTCAGCGCCGAAGGGGGACTCATCGGCAAACAACTCATCATCATCGAAGAGGGCATCCTCTTCCTCACCAGCGGTGTCACTCCCGTTGGCCATTTTCTGCTTCGCCGCGTTTATCAGGTACTCGTGCAACAGAGCGGGGTTTTTGACCATATCGCGCAAGGTGTCGATGTCTTCGGGGCAGTGACCACAAGTTTCCATCAGCATATGGGTAAGTTCATCACACTGATAGTCGAGCTGTTCGTCATCCATGTGCAGGGCGGTATTGGTTTGGATTTGGTGATAGAGGGGGGCCAAATCCATCTCGCCACGAAACGGATTGGACTCGAGATAGTTGATGAGATCGTGGATCCAGTGGTGCAAGGTCTCCCGTTGCCACTGGGTAAAGCTCTTGCGAGCCGTAAAGTCGGTCAGTCGCTTGGTGAGGGCAAAGATGAGCTCGCATTGTTGACGCTCAAGGGGTTCGATGTCGCTGGTGAAGCGCTGATAGATATCGCGGCCGTTGAGGGTTTGCTTGTCGATTTTTGCCTGTAGCTTTTCGAGCGCTTGCCAGTTGCGGTGGAAGAGATCGAGGGCGGGGTTACCCGTCGTGGGGGAGGGCTGGCGAGCGGGCTGCTTGCGAGCTGGATTACGAAGAGACATAGGCCGCCTCCATAGGCGTTATTTTGTTCGCTAAAACAAAAAAACTGGCGCGGGGCCGGTTTATCGCCGCGCATAAATAGCGCGAAGTCTGCCTTGCAGATGAGTTGCTGGCCATATTAAAGCCTTTCTTACGCAACAGATAGCAACAACAGAGAAATAATGGGGTGGCTGATGGGGCTCGAACCCACGACAACCGGAATCACAATCCGGGACTCTACCAACTGAGCTACAACCACCACTGAAATCATCGCCATTTTGTGTCTGCCAAGGCCTGGCCAAGGTCATCCTGAGATAATCTGCCGAATGGACGATAAGTCACACTCTTCATCAATAACTCAATGATTTAAAACACATTTTAAATGGCGCGCCCTGCAGGATTCGAACCTGCGACCCACGGCTTAGAAGGCCGTTGCTCTATCCGACTGAGCTAAGGGCGCGTTGTATCAAGAAATCCGGGGATTTCCCGATGAACCTGGTCGGTGATAAAGGATTCGAACCTTTGACCCTCTGGTCCCAAACCAGATGCGCTACCGGGCTGCGCTAATCACCGAAAATTCGCCATCCAGCATACCTTCGGCGGCACCACTGGGCAACGGTCGGGCATCATACCCAAGCGCCAAAGTCAGCGTCAACGACTTTTTCCGCCAGTAAATTCAAGTGCCTACTTATTGCCCTCCCTGCGAGAGCCGCTAACACCCGCGCCAAAAAAATGCGACAATGCGCCGCAGTTGAACACATGGTGAGTGAAGAACGATGTCTGCCAAAATCATTGATGGAAAACAGGTTGCGCAAACGATTCGCAATCAGGTCGCCGCGCAAGTCCAGCAGCGGTTGGCGCAGGGGAAACGGGCACCGGGTCTGGCGGTGATCCTGGTGGGGCTGGATCCGGCCTCCCAAGTCTATGTGGGCAGCAAACGTCGCGCTTGTGAAGAGGTGGGATTTGTCTCCCGCTCCTATGACCTCAGCGCCACGGCGACACAAGCAGAGCTGCTGTCCCTGATCGACCAGCTCAACGAGGATCCGGAAGTGGACGGCATCCTGGTGCAGTTGCCCTTGCCGGCCCACTGCGATACCACCCAGGTACTGGAGCGCATTCGTCCCGACAAGGACGTTGATGGCTTCCATCCCTACAACGTGGGTCGTCTGGCCCAGCGCATCCCGGCGCTGCGACCCTGCACCCCCAAGGGGATCATGACCCTGATCGAGACCACAGGCGTCAAGACCCATGGTCTGCATGCGGTGGTGGTCGGGGCTTCCAACATCGTGGGGCGTCCCATGACGCTGGAGCTGCTGCTGGCCGGTTGCACCACCACCACCTGTCACCGCTTCACCCAGGATCTGGAGACCCAGGTGCGCCGGGCCGACTTGCTGGTCGTGGCGGTGGGCAAGCCCAACTTCATTCCGGGGGAGTGGGTCAAACCCGGTGCCCTGGTGATCGACGTGGGCATCAACCGCCTTGCGGACGGCTCCCTGGTGGGAGATGTGGAGTATGAGACCGCGCGTAATCACGCCGCCTTCATCACGCCGGTACCGGGGGGCGTGGGCCCCATGACGGTCGCCAGCCTGATGGAGAACACCCTGAGCGCCTGCCAGGATTACCACGACGCCTGATGAGGGCGCCGGGCAGAAATAAAGAAAGGGAAGGCATTGCCTTCCCTTTTTTTATTGCGTCATTCACCCGGATCGCCACAGGATATCAGAGGAGGGCCAGGGCGGCGGCCAGATCGGCAATCAGATCGTCGGCGTCTTCCACCCCGATGCTGAAGCGGATGAGATCGTCATTGACCCCGGCGGCGAGGCGGCTCGCCTCGTCCATGGCGGCGTGGGTGGTGCTGGCCGGATGGCAGGCCAGGCTCTCGAGATCGCCCAGACTCACCGCCTGCACGAAGAGTTGCAGGTTGTCGAGCAGGGTGGCGCAGCGCCCAAACCCGCCTTCCAGCTCGATGCTCACCATGCCGCCAAAGCCGCTGGCGAAGGCGCCGAGGGCATCGTGGCCCGGATGGCTGGCAAGGCCCGGGTAGATCACCTTCTTCACCGCCGGGTGGGCATCCAGGAACTCGGCCACCTTCTGGGCGTTGTGCAGGTGGGCATCCATGCGCAGGGGAAGGGTCTTGACCCCCCGTTGCAGCAGGTAGGCTTCCTGCGGGCCGATGGGAGAGCCGATGTGCTTGAGGGCCACGGTGCGAATCGACTTCATCAGCTCATGATACCAATCGGATTAAACATTAGGTCAGTTTTATCCAATCTCGGCTACAAAGTGACATCACCCGCTCCACATCGGCAATAAAGTGCTTCCAGGCCGATGTGCAGGCATCAAGGATGTCGTCGTAATCCTTGAAGCTGCGATTAG
>NZ_JAGKRI010000144.1:0-1517 GCF_017939255.1 Aeromonas sp. Prich7-2 | reverse complement strand
TGGGGATAACGCCTTAAATGGCGAAGAAACGGTCTAAATAGGCTGATTCAAGGCATTTACGGGAGAAAAAATCGGCTCAAACATGAAGAAATGAAATGACTGAGTCAGCCGAGAAGAATTTCCCCGCTTATTCGCACCTTCCCTAAATTATCTCCCTGCACAACAATAGTATCTGAGCCAAGGATTTTCCCAATGAAATTAAATGATAGCTTGGCTATGTAATCATTCATTAACAACTCTCTAATTAATGCGTCATGCGACTTATTTACTTGCCCACAAGTTGTGGTGCCAAATGAGTGATATCGTAACAGATTACATGAGTGGTTTGGTCACAAACCTATGAGTAGAGAAAACTAGATGAGAGGGCGATCACACCGAGCTGCATGTTTGGGATTGTGATGTCAACTGGCTGCACACCTGGTGTTGTTTGACCTCAAGAGCATGTGACATTGCGTACAAGCCCCATGGGACTGGCAACAATGTAGCACTCCATGCGGCCACGTTGGCAACAAGCGGGAAAGCAGCGCGTATCCACGCGCCAGCATCATCGTTGAAGATACTGCGATTCCAGATAGTTAACTGATAAAGCCAATAGAAAAGATCTTGATGAGTCCTCTTTATTCATGGCATGATAGTGTCATGGGTACTTCTGCACCCAGTTAGCCGACCTAGGCGAAGGTGTGTGACCAGCAGAGTGAAAGAAAATTCAATTAACCCTATTCTTCTATAGGGCGTATGTCGGCTAGCGCATCTAAATTGATGAAGGACAGGCGTATCATGAAACACCAAAACGATCACATCAAATTCCCTTCTGGTAATACCGTTGAATTCTGCCGTAAAAAAGCCAAAAAGCTCGCCAAGGAAAAGGGAATAAAGCTAGCCCAAGCGTTAGACATCATGGCTGAACTTAATGGGATTTCTGGTGGGTGGCACAATGCCATGCAGCAGCTTAATAATAAGCTTCAGCCTTCTGCGGTAATATCACCTAAACTACCTGAGAAATTGGAAAAACTGTTTGAAAAGATTGGTGCAGCAATACCTAAGCAGCCTGATCATGTTGAGCAGCTGATTAAAGATGCTGCAATGCCTAAGTTGCCCGCTAATGTTGAGCAGCTGATTAAAGACGCGGCAATGCCTAAGCTGCCTGCTAATGTTGATCGGCTGATTAAAGACGCTGCAATGCCTAAGCTGCCTGCTAATGTTGAGCGGCTGATTAAAGACGCGGCAATGCCTAAGCTGCCTGCTAATGTTGAGCGGCTGATTAAAGACGCTGCAATGCCTAAGCTGCCTGCTAATGTTGAGCGGCTGATTAAAGACGCTGCAATGCCTAAGCTGCCTGCTAATGTTGAGCAGCTGATTAAAGATGCTGCAATCAGGGCTGACGCATCAGTGTTTATACTTTGAACAACCCCATACATTCGAACAAATATTGTTCATTCAGACAGCAGAGCCTGCGCTTGTTGGCCATGCTTAGATTACGTGATTTGTTTTGCTTCAGCATGTTCAGTATCCACTGC
>NZ_JAGKRI010000143.1:0-565 GCF_017939255.1 Aeromonas sp. Prich7-2 | reverse complement strand
CACACCATGGGAGTGGGTTGCACCAGAAGTAGATAGCTTAACCTTCGGGAGGGCGTTTACCACGGTGTGATTCATGACTGGGGTGAAGTCGTAACAAGGTAACCCTAGGGGAACCTGGGGTTGGATCACCTCCTTACCTTAAGATGTACGAAGTTGTTGAGTGTTCACACAGATTGCCTTGATTCAAGTTTAGAGACAGTACACGAAGTGGGTCTGTAGCTCAGGTGGTTAGAGCGCACCCCTGATAAGGGTGAGGTCGGTGGTTCGAGTCCACTCAGACCCACCACTTCGATTACGGGGCTATAGCTCAGCTGGGAGAGCGCCTGCTTTGCACGCAGGAGGTCTGCGGTTCGATCCCGCATAGCTCCACCATATCGTACTGTATTTGTCAGAAGACAAAGCCATGAGTTGAACATCTCGTTCAATGTATGCCTTTGACTTCTTTACGAAGTTTGCTCTTTAACAATCTGGAAAGCTGATTTAAAAAGTAGTTCTCAAACATTTGTTACAAGTGCTTTGGAAACTTCTTGGCGAAAACCAAATTTTATTTGGTCCTTGTTGTACA
>NZ_JAGKRI010000142.1:0-49274 GCF_017939255.1 Aeromonas sp. Prich7-2 | reverse complement strand
CTGTTCAGCTCAAAGGCAGAAGGCAGTTTTTCGCCAGCATCCAGAATGCGTTTGGTTTCTGCCAGCCCGTGATTCCAGACATAACGAGCACAACCGCCCAACTGGCGCAGGCGTTGCGCTTGTTGGGCTGTCGGTTCGAGTCGGAACTTGTAGGCTTTCAGAATTTGCATTTAGCGCTCAGTGTGTAGCATTATCGCCATATCTATTAAGCCCGATTGAGTGACAGAATGCAATTCACTAAAATTAATAAATCACGCCATGCGGCCTACGTTTTGCACGTACATTTGGTGTTTATTACCAAGTATCGAAAGCCGATACTGGGGGATCTGCATCACGCTTCATTCGGTCAGTGTGCGGCAGAGGTTTGCAGAGATTTTGGTGCGGCACTGAAAGAGTGTGACGGAGAGGCTGATCATGTTCACATGCTGATAGAGTACGCGCCAACGGTGCAGCTATCGGTACTGGTGAACTCGTTAAAGGCGGTCACATCAAGGCGACTGCGTAATGAATTTCTGGACTTGAGAGGTGCTTACAGCAAACCCGTACTCTGGTCACGCTCTTACTTTGCGGGCTCTTGCGGCGGAGCACCGTTGGAGGTGATCAAGCAATACATTCAAAACCAGCGGGGCTGACGCCCCGGCGAAATTCCCCTCCCACCTACGTCGGAGGGAGTCCCCTTTCGCATTTAAGATGGGTCCTCCGTGAAACGAGCTGCCAGTGTAGCGGGCCGCCGCCGCTTTGACAGCACCGGGATCACAACCTCGGGGTTTCCTTTGCATCAGGCATGATGGCGGGAGCGCTCGCCCTTGGGGTCAGGGCAGGGTCACTCGGAAGGGGCGACCACGGCCTCCTCTCCCCTGGCGGTGCGTTTCAGTTGCCCCATGAATTGCTTGAAATGGGGGAGAAACCCCTTGAACAGCTCCTCTTTGCGATGCTGCATCATGACTTCGCCAAACAGCTTCAACCCGACGATAAACGCCTGATGTTCCTGCTCCGACATGGCCAGCTTCCCCTTGCTGAGCGCCAGGATGGCAAAGATGTCGTCGTGATTCTGGCAGTCGAACTGCAACGGGGGCACCTCGCGGTCCAGCGCCTGGACCTGTACACGATAAGTGTGTGGCATCTTTCATCTCCTCTCGGGCTGGGCTTTTGCCCATATGGTTGATAAAATCAATTAAACCCTTTTAAGTTGACTTTATCAACCATGAGGTTGTCAAACCGCCTCTTCCGGATCCTCGATCAGTACAAAATCGCCATGACGCAGCATTTCCGGGCACAGCAGATCGCCCTTAGCCCCCTCCATTACAAGGTGCTGCAACTGATCCATGCGCTGGATCCCGCCACGCCGCAGCTAATCGCACAGCGGTCTGGCCGCGACAAGGCGCAGGTGACGCGCCTGCTGCAGGAGATGGAGAAACAGGGGCTCATCGAGAAGCGGCCCCATCCCACTGACAGACGCAGCATCTGTCTGGCCTTGACCCCGCTGGCCTGCGAGCGGGTCAACCAGGGGGAGCAGGAGGCCGCACGGCTCGACGAACGGCTGTGTTCCCTGCTGACGCCGGCGGAGATAGCGCAGTTGCAGCAACTGCTGGACAAGATAGAAAAAGGGCTTGAGTCGACCGATTAGGGTCAGCGTCAGGGGATCCGCTGCCTGATTTGTGGCCAACCAGCGCGGCCTGTGCTGGCGGCGCCTTGTGAGCCACTCCCGGAGATGGTATCACTGGCCCCACTCTCCCCTTCCCGCCGAGGCGCCATCGTGATCACCCTGATTAAAGAGTCCGACCAGTTGAAAATGCCCTGGAAGAACAGGCAGGGCACCACGGCCCAGATCCTGATCTCCCCCCCTGGTTCGACCCTGGACAAGCTCGACTTTGACTATCGGCTGAGCTCGGCCCCCATCAAGGAAGCGGGGAGTTTCTCCCGCTTTCCCGGCTACCAGCGCATCCTGCTGCCCGTCAGCGGTGCCGGTTTCGTGCTCAACGGCCACCCCTACGCCACCTTCGAGGCGGCCCACTTCAGCGGGGATAACGAGACCCGCTGCGAGCTGCTGAAAAAAGAGGTGACGGATCTCGGGCTCATCTACCACCCGGCGCGCATCAGCGCCAACGTGCGGGTGCTGAACCTGCCCTTCCCCCTCAGCCTCACCCTGGAGGCGGACAAGTGCTACCTCTGCCACCTGCTGGAGGGCCAGCTCACCGTGCAGGGACAGCAGGTCGCACCGGGCGAGACCCTGGTGGTGCAGGGGGAGGAGAACATCCGCTTCGAGTGCGGCAAGAAGACCACCCTCGCCTTCTTTACCCTGCAGCCCAAGCAAGCCGCCGTTTAACGCCGGGGGGCACGGCCCCCGCTGTCGAGGCAGGCCTGCATGGTGTCATAGGGGGTATAGTGCCTGGTGCGGCTGTAGTAGGTGCCGCCCTTGGGGTGACAGATGCCGCTCCGGCTCTTCTTCACCGGGGGCTCGGCGGCCAGCGCGATGGCACACAGCAGCATCAGGCAACAGCCAAGCATCCATTTCACTGCATTCATGCTCTCTTTTCCGAAGGGGCGTAGGCGGGCCACTGGCCCATTTGCGGCCTATTCTACGCCGCTCATCCCCTTGCCACCCCAGACCAGATCATGAAAGCACCGCGACGCAGCGCAAGCGAAGACAAAAAAGCCGGGACCTTCCCGGCTTTTGCTTGTACTGGCGGCGACACGGTCCTTGGCACTACCCCACCTTGAAGCTGCCCTTCATCAGGGCGAAGTGGCCCGGGAAGGAGCAGAAGAAGGTGAGATCCTTGCCCGCCAGGCCGTCGGTCTTGAAGGTAACGCTGGTGCTCTCGCCGCCCCCCACCAGCTTGGTGTGGGCCAGGATCCTGGGGTCATCCTTGGGCAGGTAGTCGTGATCGACCCCGGCGCTCATGCCGGCGGTGGCGATGGCCTGATAGTCGGCGGTGTTGGCCAGCACCCAGTTGTGGCCCATGTTGGCCACCGGCAGTTTGCCCGTGTGATTGAGGGTCACCGTCACCTCCTTGCAGGTGGCCGGCACGCTCATCGCCGTCTGGTTGAACTGCATGGCGTCATTGCCTTCGATCACCAGTGCGCACTCGTCGGCCAGGACCGGGGTGGCGAGGGAGCCAAGAAGCAGCAGGGTTAACACCTTTTTCATCACGTTCTCCTTTGATTGACGAAGGATGACAGCACAGGCATCTCGCCCCCGTGGGCGCGACCCGCAAAGATGCTGTCAGGATCGATCTTCATTATATTCAAATGTCACCGAAGGACGACCGCTTTTGGGCCAGCCTGAGGGCCCGGTCACTTCTTTTCTCCCGACCCCGGGCCCAAAGCGGGTTGCTCACATCCCCGTCCCGCTTAATTATTTGCGGCCTTCCCGCCCACGGCCACTCGCCAACACCGCAGCCGTTGGCTAAGCTGCTCCCCCGTCGATGACTCCCGCGAGAATGAGAGATGAAGTTCCCCTTTGCGCCTGCGCTGGCGCGCACCCTGCTGCTCTCCCTGATCCTGCTGCTTGGCGCCTGCCAGCCGGCCCCGACCCAGACCCGCATCCAGGGCAACACCATGGGCACCTATTATGCGGTGACCCTGAGCGACCCCTTCCCCGGCGGACAGGGAGCACTGCAACAGGAGGTGGAGGCGCTGCTGGCACGCCTGAACAAGGAGATCTCCACCTATGATCCGGGCTCCCTCATCTCCCGCTTCAATCAGGGAACGGGGCTGCCCCCCCAGGTCATCCCGGCCACCATGGCGAAGATTGTGCAACAGGGCATTGACGCCGGGCACCTCACCCGGGGGGTTCTCGATGTCACCGTGGGCCCCCTGGTCAATCTGTGGGGATTCGGGCCGGACAAGCGCCCGGTCAGGCGGCCCAGCGCAGAGCAGATCGCCAAGGCGCGGGAGCGGGTCGGCATCGACAAGCTCACCCTGACCCCCGAGGGGGATCACTTCCTGCTCGGCAAGGCCATCCCAGACCTCTATCTGGATCTCTCCACCCTGGGCGAGGGTGCGGCCTCCGACGAGATAGCCGGGCTGCTGGAGCAAAAAGGGGTCCACAACTACCTCATCGAGGTGGCGGGGGCGGTGCGCAGCAAGGGGCACAACGACAAGGGCAATCCCTGGCGGGTGGCCATCGTCGAGCCCTCTGACAGACCGGGCGCCATCGAGGATGTGGTGACCCCGAACGGCATGGCGGTGAGCACCGCCGGCAGCTATCGCAACTATTACGAGCTCGACGGCAAGCGCTACTCCCACATCATCGATCCTGCCACCGGCGAGCCCGTGACCCACAAGCTGGTCTCCGCCACCGTCATCACCCCCACGGCCCTGGAGGCCGATGCCCTCGACACCGCCCTCATGGTGATGGGCCCCGAGCGGGCGATGGCCTTTGCCAGGGAGCACAAGCTGGCGGTCTATCTCATCGAGAAGACCGCCACGGGCTTTGCCGCCAGCCACACCCCCGAGTTTGCCCCCTATCTGGTGCGCAAGCAGCCCTGAATGACGAGGCCCCGCAGTGCGGGGCCTCGTTCACTGACCGCCTATTCGATGGGGATGCGGTGGGGCGCTGGGCTGGCCGCCTGCTTGGGCAGGCGCAGGGTGAGGATGCCGTTGTCAAAGCGGGCGCTCACCTGCTCTGGCGACACCTCCACCGGCAGCTCGACGCTGCGCGACACGCTGCCATAGTAGCGCTCGCTGCGCAGGGCCCGTTCATCCTTGCTCTGGCTGTCAAACTGGCGGATCTCCGCCTTCAGGGTCACCAGCTTGCCGTGCACGTCCACGTGGATGTCCTCCTTCGCCACCCCGGGCAATTCCGCCAGCAGCAGGTAGTCATCCCCGCTCTCCCGCAGATCCAGCTTGATCTGGCTGGGCAACGGGTCCCCGTGCAGGGGGCAGATGTAGAAGCCGGAGGCCATGTCGTGGAACAGGTCATCAAACAGGCTGGTGCGACTCGGTAGCAAACTCATCTGATCCCTCCTTGTGAGCGGGCAAGGGAGCAGACGGGCACCCTGCCCTCTGCTGCCTCCCGCATGCTGACGCTCTTCAAGTCTAAAAACCGGGACAGCGCCTGCCAGTGCCAACTCGCCTTCCATTGACCGGGATCAAAGGCAAGACACCCTTTTTTTCACCCAAGGTCTGCGGGAAAAACCGGGGGGCCTCCCCATGTGCAATTGCCTGCCTGCGGACTTTGGTGGCACACTTCTCCCACCAGCCCGTAGCGCCTTGATGCCAGACAGATGCAGACACCGGACTCCGTACCCGAGAAGAAACCCCAGCCCAAGCCCAAGCGCATCCTGCTGGTCAACGAACAGCGTTCCTTCCAGATGATGATGAAGGCGATGCTGATCAACATCGGCATCAACCGCATCACCTACACCAACTCCGCCGACGAGGCGCGCCGCCGCTGCCAGAAAGAGAGCTTCGACATCTATCTGCTCGACTATGAGCTGGGGGCGGGCGAGAACGGCCGCCAGTTGCTGGAAAGCCTGCGGGATCAGCAACTCATTCCGCCCCAGAGCGTGGTGATCATGGTCAGCAGCGACGGCTCCCGCGCCATGGTGCTGAGCGCGCTGGAAGCCGAGCCCGACGAATACCTGATGAAGCCCTTCTCCCAGGAGCAGTTCTCGTTTCGCCTCAAACGCGCCCTCGCCCGGCGCCAGGCGCTGGAGAGCGTCTTCAGCGCCCTTACCCGGGACGATCTGCCCGCCCTGGTGGAGGCCTGTGCCAAACAGGCGGACGCGGTGCCCCGCTTTGCCAACTTCTGCCGCTGCCTGCAGGCCGACACCCAGCTCAAGCTGGGCCAGGCCAAGGAGGCCCGCAGCCTGATGCGCCAGCTGCTGGCGGGGCAGGAGAACAGCTGGGCTCGCCTCACCCTGGGCAAGGCGTGCCATACCC
Organism: Aeromonas sp. Prich7-2; assembly: GCF_017939255.1. Classification (NCBI taxonomy): domain Bacteria; kingdom Pseudomonadati; phylum Pseudomonadota; class Gammaproteobacteria; order Aeromonadales; family Aeromonadaceae; genus Aeromonas; species Aeromonas sp. Prich7-2. Next base: position 43,388 of record NZ_JAGKRI010000142.1, on the reverse strand, counting down.
TGGGTCTGCACGAGGAGGCGGTAAGCCACCTGCAAGCCACCCTGAAACACACCCCCCTGATGGTGGAGGCTTACCTCTGGCTCGCGGAGTCCCTGCTGGCGCTGGGCAATGACGAGCAGGCCCAGCAGGAGCTGCGCCGGGCGGTGGACATCTCTCCCCAGTCGGTGCAGCTCTCCCGCCGTCTGGCGGAGGTGTGCCTGCAACGGCACGACTACGCCCAGGCCAAGGACGTGCTGCTCGCCCTCATCGACTTGTCGCGCAACTCCATCCACCGCACGCCGCATTATCTCGGGGCCTATATCCAGACCCTCACCTTGTACGCCCTCAACAGCAACGACGGCTACCACATCGCCAACCTGCAAAAGCAGGTGAACTCCGCCCTGTCGCGCATCCGCGACTCCCTGATGATGTCGGAGTTCAACTACCCGGTGTTCGAGCAGATCTGCCAGGCCCGGGTGCGCATCGCCCTGGGGGAGCTGCTCAAGGGCAAGAAGATGCTCTATCGCGCCAACCAGAACTGGCTGGACGAGCCCGCCACCATGCCTCCGGCCCTCCTTGGCGAGACCATACTCGCCCTCTATCAGCTCGGGGAGTTCGAGTACGCCGAGAGCCTGCAATCCCTGCTGGCGGAGGATGAGGATCGGCTGCTCACCACCTGCATCCAGGTGACCCGGGATGACAAGACGGTGCAGGAGCGGCGCCAGCGCTATCAGCAGCTCAACGATCTGGGCATCAAGGCCTATCAGGCCGGGGAGCTGGAGCAGGCCCTCGGCCACTTTCGCGAGGCCCTGCGCCGGGCGCCCGCCAATACCGGCGCCGCCCTCAACAAGATCCAGGTGCTGCTGCAACTCATGCAGAAGAACCGCAAGAGCCCGGAGTTTGGCACCGAGTGCAAGGAGACCCTGGAGGTGCTGGAGGGCATCCCCCTCAACCCCGCCCAGCAGGAACGTTTTCGCAAGCTGCGCCAGGAATATCATCAGCACAGCTGATATCCCCCCTCCTCCCCTCACCTATGCTGATACTGACTCAGGGAAGGGAGGGGCAACACCATGGCAATGTGCCGATACCTGGTGGCCGATGGCCGCCACTGCACCGAAGAGGCAGGGGATCATGATCTCTGCCGCTGGCACGACCCCGCTGCGGCCCACAACACCCCTGATACCGCCCAGGCGCTGGAGCGCTATGTGCGCCAGGGGGGCCTGTGCCACGGCCTGCAACTGGCCCGCGCCGAGCTGGCGGATCTCAACCTGGTGAACAGGCAGGGTCCGGAGGGATTCTTGCTGGAGCAGTGCAACCTCTATCGCGCCAACCTGCGGGGGGCCCATCTCTACGGCATTCGCATCAAGGGCGGCAGCCTGATGAAGGCCGATCTGAGCGAAGCGAACCTCCACTGCGCTACCCTCGACGACGTCAACCTGCTCGGCATCCGCTGGAAGAACACCCGCCTCGACAACCTGGAGACGGGCAAGCGGCTGATGCAGGACAGAAAGGGGCGCCGCGAGCGGGACCCGGCGCAGGCCCGCGTCTGGTTCAAGGAGGCGGAGGAGGCCTACCGAGATCTGCGCAAGGCCTCGGAGGCCCAGGGCATCTTCACCATGTCCGGTCGCTACATCCAGCAGGAGCTCACCATGCGCCGCCTGCAGATGCCGTTCTGGTCCTACCGCCGCTTCGCCTCCTGGATAGTGGATCTCTTCTGCGGTTACGGCGAGGCCCCCATGCGGGTGGTGCTCTTCTCCCTGCTGCTCATCGTCATCTGCAGCATTTTTTACTTCTTCTGCGGCCTCAACTTCGCGGGCACCCACCTCATCTATCGCCCGGACGCTCCTCTGGAGCAGAACGCCATCTTCCTGATGGAGTGCCTCTACTACAGCGTGGTGACCTTCACCACGCTGGGGTATGGGGACTTCACCCCGGTGGGGTTGTCGCGGATCTTCGCCGCCTTCGAAGCCTTTACCGGCAGCTTCACGCTTGCACTGTTCGTGGTGGTGTTTGTCAAGAAGATGACCCGCTAGAAACCTGTCCACGATCTTGCTGGGAAGCCGCTTCCAAGGCTCATGTGCTGCTCGCTTATGTGTCGCCAGGCGCTTCCATGTATACATATGCACTCAGGCTCCTCTGCTGCGCGTCACCTTGCTGACAGACTCTCGCGACAGATCGTGAACAGATTACCGAGCCGCTGCGCCAGTCACAGCCCCCGAACTTGCATCCATCGCGGATTCCTAGTCCAATAAGCGACGAACAAAAACGACATGAGCACCCCGAACATGAAGATCATCTCTTTCAATATCAATGGCCTGCGCGCCCGTCTTCATCAGTTGCAAGCCCTTATCGACAAGCACCAGCCGGATGTGATCGGCCTGCAGGAGATCAAGGTCCACGACGAGGCCTTCCCGGTGGCGGACGTGGAGGCCATGGGCTATCACGTGGAATTCCACGGCCAGAAGGGTCACTACGGGGTGGCCATCATGAGCAAGCAGAAGCCGCTCAAGGTGCAAAAAGGCTTTCCCACCGATGAGGAAGACGCCCAGCGCCGCATGATCATGGCCGACTTTAAGCGGGAAGATGGCTCCATCATCACAGTGATGAACGGCTATTTCCCGCAAGGGGAGAGCCTGGATCACGAGACCAAGTTCCCGGCCAAGCAGAAGTTCTATGAAGACCTGCAGCACTACCTCGAGACCCACCACAGCCCAGACGATCAGATAGCGCTGATCGGGGATATGAACATCTCCCCCACGGATCTCGACATCGGCATCGGCGAGGCGAATCGCAAGCGCTGGCTGCGGGATGGCAAGTGCTCCTTCCTGCCCATCGAGCGGGAGTGGATGGAACGGCTCAAGGGGTTCGGCCTGACCGACACCTTCCGCGCCGCCAACCCCACCGAGTGCGAGCGCTTCTCCTGGTTCGACTACCGCTCCAGGGGCTTTGACGAGAACCGGGGTCTGCGCATCGACCTCATCATGGCCTCCGACGCCCTCAAGGACAAGGTGACCGAGACCGGCATCGACTATGAGCTGCGCGGCATCGACAAGCCCTCCGATCACGCCCCCATCTGGACCTGCTTCGCCTGATCCCGGCCGTCGGGCTGCCCTGTCACTCCTGACCCTGAGCCCCCGCCACGCGGGGGCCTCTTCGTCAGCCAATCCGGCATTTCTTAATCCATATCAACTCTTTGGCAGATGGTACAGGGCGAACCTTGACCTTCTCCTATAGGTAAGGTTTACATTCATCCCATACGTCACAGGGAACCTGCACCATGTTGTCATCGAGATTGCCTACAGCGCTCATCGCCCGGCTATTGCTGGCGCTGGTGCTCGTCTGCAATCTCACCCTGTGCATCGGCTGGCATGGGGTGGCCACCGCCTTTCCGGGCGACGCATCCGGTCCCATCCTGACCCCGCCACAGCCCTCCCTGTCTCATGGGCTGCACCAGAGCGGGCCGGTACGGCACGCCGCCATGACCCCTGACCAGATCGACACCGCCTCCCTCTCCTGCCATTCGGGCACACTGAATGCGGGGACCCTGCCGGGGGATGAGTGTCAGATGCAGCCCGGCTTATCCGGCGCCGCCAGTGCGCCCCCCCTGCTCGGCATGCTGCTGTCACTGCTGTTGCTGCCCCTGCTGTTGCTCCCCTCTTCGTGGAGTATCGGCCCCCTGCTGGACAACTGGTTGCGGGATCCCTTCCTGCGCCTGCGTGGTACCCATCCCCCTTCCTGGCCCAGACGGCATCTGATGTTGTCCGTGCTGCGCCATTAGAAACCGCTTCTCCCGTTAGCCCGGGCGATGGTTCGCCATTGCAACAAGTGCCGTGCACCGGCCGACTCGTCGGCAGTGCTCCGTTTGCCGCCCAACCCGTTCGCTGTGATTCGAGTGTTGCGTGACGCAGGTGCGTGAATAACGCCTCTGCCCCGCCCCTGGACACGACGCTCATGCAGGAACCCGGTCAGGCGGCCTGATAGAAGAGAAGATGTAACCATGTCATCAGCCAAGATTTTCGCCGTTGCCGGCGCCCGCGCCTCCCGTTCGACTCGTGCCGGAGGCCTGCGATGAACAAGACCCTGATCCTGTCGACTCTGATGCTCGTCCTCGGGGCTGGCGGCGGTTACTGGGCCGCCACCAAGATGGGCGGCGCTACTACCGCCAAGGAGAAGGCCCCCCTCTACTGGGTCAATCCCATGGATCCCCGCGACAAGCGCGATGCCCCCGCCAAGGACAACATGGGGATGGACTTCATCCCCGTCTATGAAGAGAAACAGGGCGGCTCGCCGGGCACCGTTACCATCAGCCCCGAGATCCAGCAGAACCTGGGGGTGCGGCTGGCCAAGGTGGAAAAACTGCCCGTCCACCAGCAGATCGAGACGGTGGGCTATGTGGGATATGACGAGGAGCGCCTCGAAGCCATCAACTCCCGGATGGCGGGCTGGATCCGCAACCTCGCCATCAAGAACGAGGGGCAGCAGGTGGCCAGGGGCAGCTTCATCTACGATCTCTACGCCCCGGATCTGGTGAACGCCCAGCACGAGTACCTGCTGGCGCTCAATACCACCAACCCGCTGCTGCTGCGCGCCGCCGAAGGCAAGCTCAAGTCCCTGCAGGTACCGGCGGATCAGATAGCGGCCCTCAAGCGCACCCGCAAGGTGCAGGAGACGGTGCGCATCTATGCCCCGAGCAGCGGCTATGTCTCCGAGCTCAAGGTGCGTGAAGGCCAGTATGTGGAGCCCGCCGCCCCCCTCTTCAACATCAGTACCCTCAAGCAGGTGTGGGTGAGCGCCGAGGTGTTCGAGCGCCAGGCCGCCCAGATCAAGGTCGGCGATCCGGTCACCATGACCCTGGACTATGCCCCGGGCCGCCGCTGGCAGGGTCGGGTGGACTACCTCTACCCGACGCTCGATGCCAGTACCCGCACCCTGCGGGTCCGCCTGCGCTTCGACAACCCGGACGAGTTCCTGAAACCCAACATGTTCGCCAAGGTGAGCATCGGCACCGGCAAGGGGGAACCCCGCCTGGTGGTGCCGAGCGAAGCGGTGATCCGCACCGGCAGCCAGGACCGGCTGGTGCTGGCGCTGGGAGATGGCAACTTCAAGTCGGTGGCCGTCACCCTGGGCCCCCAGTTTGGTGACAAGGTCGCCATCCAGGAGGGGGTCGAAGCCGGTGACAGCATCGTCAGCTCGGCCCAGTTCCTACTCGACTCAGAATCGGCCATCGATTCGGACTTCCAGCGCATGACGGCGGTGCGTCCCATGCAGGTGTGGACCCAGGGCCAGGTGCAGAACATCGATCTCGCCGGGCGTACCCTCGGCATCTCTCACCAGCCCATTCCCGAGTGGCAGTGGCCCGCCATGGAGATGGACTTCACCGTGGCCGACGGCGTGGACATCAGCCAGCTGAAACCGGATCAGACCCTGCATCTGCAGGTGGAGCAGGAGGGGGACGAGTACCGCATCATCCAGATCCATGTGGAAGACAAACCGGCAGCAGACGAGCCGATGAAAGAGGCCAAGGGCGAGATGCCAGGCATGGAAGGCATGGATCACAGCCAGCACCAGATGGGGGATAAATCATGATCCCGGCCATGCTTCGCTGCATTGAGCACAAACCCAATCGGCTGCCAGCCCACCGAATGAGAGGAGCCCAGTCATGATCCCTGCCATCATTCGCTGGTCCGTCGGCAACCGCTTCCTGGTGCTGCTGCTGACCGTCATGCTCACCGCCTGGGGCCTCTGGTCGGTCAAGCAGACCCCGGTGGACGCCCTGCCGGATCTCTCCGACGTCCAGGTGATCATCAAGACCTCCTACCCGGGCCAGGCGCCCCAGGTGGTGGAGGATCAGGTGACCTACCCCCTCACCACCGCCATGCTGGCGGTGCCGGGGGCCACCACGGTGCGCGGCTACTCCTTCTTCGGCGACTCCTTCGTCTATGTGCTGTTTGACGACGACACCGACCTCTACTGGGCCCGCGCCCGGGTGCTGGAGTATCTGAGCCAGGTGGCCCCCAATCTGCCCGCCGGGGCCCAGCCCCAGCTCGGGCCGGACGCCACCGGGGTGGGCTGGGTCTACCAGTACGCCCTGGTGGACAAGAGCGGCAAGCACGATCTCAGCGAGCTCACGTCACTGCAGAACTGGTTTCTGAAATACGAGCTGCAGACGGTGAACGGCGTATCCGAAGTCGCCACTGTGGGCGGCATGGTGCGCCAGTACCAGGTGCGGGTCGATCCGGACAAGCTGCGGGCCTACGGCATTCCGCTCTCCCTCATCGAGACCGCCATCAAGCAGGGCAACCAGGAGACCGGCGCCTCCGTCATCGAGATGGCGGAAGCGGAGTACATGGTTCGTTCGAATGGCTACCTCAAGAGCGTCGAGGATCTGAAGCAGATCCCGCTCGGCACCAATGTGCGGGGCGCCCCCCTGCTGCTGGGTGACGTGGCCGACGTGGTGACCGGTCCCCAGAGCCGGCGCGGTATCGCCGAGCTCAACGGCGAAGGGGAAGTGGTGGGCGGCATCATCGTCATGCGTTTTGGCGAGAATGCCCAGCACACCATCGACGGGGTCAAGGCACGGCTGGCCGAGCTCAAATCCAGCCTGCCCGACGGGGTGGAGATCGTCACCGTGTACGATCGATCCGACCTTATCCAGCGCGCCATCGACAACCTCTCCGCCAAGCTGGTGGAGGAGTTCGCCGTGGTGGTGCTGGTGTGTCTCGCCTTCCTGTTCCACCTGCGCTCGTCGCTGGTGGTGGTCATCACCCTCCCTATCGCGATTTTGACCGCCTTTATCGTGATGCACCTGCAGGGGATCAACGCCAACATCATGTCTCTGGGGGGCATCGCCATCGCCATCGGCGCCATGGTGGACGGCGCCATCGTGATGATAGAGAACGTCCACAAGCACATGGAGCGGGAGGCGCTCACCGACAAGAACCGCTGGCGGATCATCACGGAGGCGAGCATCGAGGTGGGGCCGGCGATTTTCTTCTCCCTGCTCATCATCACCATGAGCTTCCTGCCGGTGTTTGCCCTGGAGGCGCAGGAGGGACGGATGTTCCACCCGCTGGCCTACACCAAGACCTACGCCATGGCCGCCGCCGCCGCGCTCGCCATCACGCTGGTGCCGGTCATCATGGGCTATTTTATCCGCGGCAAGGTATTGCCCGAGCAGGCCAACCCCCTCAACCGTGGCTTGAGCCAGGCCTATGTGCCCCTGCTCAATGCCGTGCTGGCCCGCCCCAAGACCACCCTCGCCGCCGCCCTGGTGGTCACGGTCGCGGGTTTCTGGCCGCTCCAGCACCTGGGCTCCGAGTTCATACCGCCGCTCGATGAGGGGGACATCATGTACATGCCCACCACGGCGACCAACATCTCGGTGGGCAAGGCGCGGGAGATTTTGCAGCAGACCGACAAACTCATCCGCACCGTGCCCGAGGTACAGAACGTGTTCGGCAAGGCGGGGCGCGCCGACTCGGCCACCGACCCGGCGGATCTGGTGATGATGGAGACCAGCATCCAGCTCAAGCCCCGCGATCAGTGGCGTCCCGGCATGACCCCGGAGAAGCTGAAAGAAGAGCTCGACTCCCTCATCCGCTTCCCCGGCCTCACCAACGCCTGGGTGCCCCCCATCAAGACCCGTATCGACATGCTGGCCACCGGCATCAAGACCCCGGTGGGGATCAAGATCGCCGGCCCCGACCTCAAGGTGGTCCAGCAGATTGGCCAGCAACTCGAGCAAATTGTCGGCAAGGTGGAAGGCGCTGCCTCCGTCTACGCCGAGCGGGTGGCGGGCGGTCGCTACGTCAAGGTGGATATCGATCGGCTCAAGGCGGCCCGCTACGGCCTCAACATCGCCGACGTGCAGGCGGTGCTCGCCACCGCGGTGGGCGGCATGGACGTGGGGCAGACCATTGAGGGGCGCGAACGTTACCCCATCAACCTGCGCTATCCCCAGAGCTATCGCGATTCGGTGGCCAGCCTCGAACTGCTGCCCCTGGTCACCCCCAAGGGTGAGCGGATCGCCCTGGCGGACGTGGCCCGGGTCTACATCAGCGACGAGGCGCCCATGCTGCGCAGCGAAAACGCACGCCTCAACGGCTGGGTCTACGTGGACATCCGTGGCCGCGACATCGGCTCCTTTGTGGCAGAGGCCAAGGCCGAGGTGGACAAGCAGCTGGTGCTGCCACCGGGTTACGCCCTCACCTGGTCAGGTCAGTACGAATACATGGAGCGGGCCATGGAGCGCCTCACCTACGTGGTGCCCCTGACCCTCGCCATTATCGTGCTGCTGCTCTATCTCGCGTTTCACCGCTTCCAGGAGGTGCTGCTCATCCTCACCACCCTGCCGCTGGCGGTGGTCGGGGGGATCTGGGCCGTCTGGCTGCTCGACTTCAACCTCTCGGTGGGCGTCGGCGTCGGCTTCATCGCCCTGGCCGGGGTGGCCGTGGAGACGGGGGTGCTGATGCTGGTCTACCTCAACCACGCCTGGGACGATCTGGTGGCCAGCGGCAAACCGGACAAGGCCGGCCTGCACCAGGCGGTCATTCACGGCGCCGCCCTGCGCCTGCGCCCCAAGATGATGACGGTGGTCACCATCATCGCCGGCCTTCTGCCCATCATGTGGAGCCATGGCACCGGCTCGGAGGTGATGCAGCGAATCGCCGCCCCCATGATCGGCGGCATGGTGACGGCGCTGGTGCTGACCCTGCTGGTGCTGCCCGCCGCCTACTACCTGTGGCGCAGCCGCACCCTGAAAACCCTTGAACACACGACGTCGCAGACGGATACCCCGACTGCACCCTGATCAACCGGACAACACAAACAAGGAAACCATCATGAACTACAAGACGCTGACGCTGACCCTGCTATTGGGCCTCGCCACCCACACCGGCCTGCAGGCCGAGGAGATGATGAACCACGAAGGGCACGACATGAGCCAGATGGGGGAGATGGGCCAGATGGAGGGCATGGATGGCATGGAGGAGAAGGTGATGACCAAGGGGGTCATCAGCCGTATCGACACGCAAAACGGCAAGGTAGGCATCAAGCACGAGGCCATCGCGAACCTCAAGATGCCCCCCATGACCATGGTCTTCCAGGTGGCCGATCCCGCCCTGATGGAAGGGTTCAAGGTCGGGGATGCGGTGAGCTTCCACGCCGAAAGTCCGGCTGGAAAGCTCACGGTGACGAAGCTGCAGAAGCAGTAACCACTCACAAGGGCAGTAAAAAAACGGCGGGTTGAACCCGCCGTTTTGTTGTCTGCTTGTCAGCGCCGGGCCGATCCTCAGCCGCGAATGTGGTCGATAAAGGCGTCGATCTGCTCGCGGCTGCAAGCCGGGTTCATGAATACCGCCTTTTCCCCGGCGATGTAGGAGTAACGGCCGCGCGCGTCGTAATCGGAGCGGGCCACCGCCTCCACCCAGTTGGTGTAGAGCCCCACCTTGCCGCGCCCGGTGAAGAGGCTGCTGTGGTATTCGGTGTTGCGTGCCAGCCGCGCCTTGTAGGCGGGGTCGGGACTGCGGGCCAGCTCGAAGGCGAACTCGGCCTCCGGATCCTGCACCCACTCGGGGTTGTAGATCTTGAAGCCCACGCTCGGCCCCTGGTTCTCCTGGGCCACCAGCTTGACGTTGCCGAGCTGGCTCAGACGGAAGCGGAAGTAGTTGGCGTTTTGCAGGCAGTGGGCCAGCACGGTGCGATACCCCTCGACCCCCAGGTAGTTGAGGGCCGCGTAGGCACCGAACAGGCCGCTCGCCCCGCGGGAGCACTCGATGGTGGACTGCAGGTGGGTGTGGCCCTGGATGTCGCGCTCGAAGTAGGAGAAGTTCTCCGGATCGTTCTCCATCGCCTTGAGGTCGTTCTGCTCCTTGATCATCACCAGGCTGGAGGTGTAGGGCACATAGCCCCACTTCTGGAAGTCGACGGTGAACGAATCGGCGTATTTGAGCTCGGCAAAGCGCGCCACGTTGCGCTCGATGCCGGCCAGGGTCGCGGCGTTGATGGCCAGGGGGTTGGCGGCAAAGTCGTAACCCAGGAAGAAGATCATCGACCAGCCGATGGCGGCGTCCACGTGGATGTGGGGCTTGACCGCCACCTCGAAGCGCTCGCACAGGCGATCCCGCAGGTCCACCACGGGTTTGACCTGATCCACCCCGAAGGTGTCGGTGGTACCCATGGTGAGCATGATGGTAGGCACCACGTGCTTCAAGGCAAAACAGGCGGTCAGGGTGCGCTCGAGATCCGCGAGATCGATGTCGTTGTTCTCCCCGACCTGGATGCGGATGGTCTTGTTCTCGATGTCCACCCCGAGCAGGGAGAGGTTGGTGATGTTGGAGTAGTGGCCGCCCTGGGAGTTGATGATGCGGTAGTCCTGATAGTGGCCGAGCCCCTTGTGCTTGGCTTCCGGCAGGCTCTTGCGAATGCCGAGCAGGTAGCCGTAGAGGTTACAGAAGGTCCCCCCCTGGGTGAAGATGCCGGTGGCGCGGGCCGGGTCGTAACCCGCCAGCAGTGCTATCTGGCGCACTACCTTCTTCTCCAGCTCCTCGGCCACCCCGGCGTATTCGGAGTAGACCAGGTTGGGGTTGGCCAAAATGCCCATCTGGGCGCCGTAGATGGCGGGATCCGCCGACATGGTGATGACGTTCTCGACGCTGGAGGGGTTCTCCCAATCCTTTGACAGGGCGCCGGCAAACAGCAGCTCCGTCATGGGCTCCCCCGGGGTACGCATCTGCGCGGGCACCGGCATGGTCTCGCAGAGATCCGCGAGACGGGCGCGGCCATCTGGCCAGGCATTGAGGCGCGCGTCCGGCGCCAGTCCACGGGCGCGAAACTCGTTGAGGGTGGCAAAGCCGGGCTCGCGAAACACCGGCCAGAGGTCGGGGTTGCGTGAGAAAAAGTGGGCTTTGACGGTGGCAAAACGGCGGGCGAATTCGGGGGAGACGGCGTTGACGCCCTCATCTTTCAGATAGACCAAGTGATTCATTTTTATACCATTGATACTGCTGAGGTGCGGTTTTTATACTCCAGTGACACCTCTATCAACAGAGACAATAACTAATGGTCTGCCCTACTTTTTGTCATGTTGGCGCCCTGATGGGCGCCGCGCCCCCTCTCCCCTCTTTTCCCCTGTTCATCTTGTGATCCTGGTCATGGGCAAGGTCAGCGCAGGGCGGTCAGCAGCCATGCCGAAAACCCTTCCAGCTCGGAGTTGGCCGAAAACGTCGCCCGCCACTGACGCAGCAACTCGTCGATGGCGTCGGGACGATAGGCCACCCCGGGCAGGCGTGCGGCCAGGTCATCCAGGGGCGCAGGGTCCAGGGTGTCACTGAAGATCTGTGCCCGTCCTATCACCCCCTTCTCCACGTCGAAATGAAGCTCGACCCCGCCCCAGGGGAAGCGCTCCTCCAGCAGGTGGCTGAAGGCGGGAGCATGGCCGAAGTTCCACTCCCAGCTGCGTTGGCGGGCAAAAGTCTCGGCAAAGCCGGGCAGGTCGGGCATCCGCTCGGGGGAGATATGCTCGGGCGGCACCACCTCACCGTAATGGGCAAAGAAGGCGTCGCACAGGGCCTGTACCACCTGCTCATGATCCAGACCAGGCAGCAGCTCGCCAAGGTTCGCCACCCGGCTTCTCACCGAACTGATGCCCTTGGCCGCCAGCTTCTTGGGGTCGGGATTGAGGTAGTGGGCAAGGCGGCCGAGATCAGCATCCAGCAGCAGGGTACCGTGGTGAAAGCCGCGATCATGGTTCTCCCGGTAGGCCGAACCCGACACCTTGCGATCCCCGTCCGGGGTCGCCACCAGCAGGTCGTTGCGCCCGGAGGCAAAAGCGCTCACGCCGAGTCTGGCGAGGGCATCGATGACGATGGTGGTGGAGACGCTCTTGTCATAACCGGGCTTGCCCGCCATGAAGGTGAAACAGCTGTTGCCAAGGTCGTGGAACACGGCGCCACCCCCGCTGCTGCGCCGGGCCAGGGTCACCCCGTCCTCTTCCATGCGGCGGGTGTTGCACTCCTTCCAGGGGTTCTGGGCCCGGCCTATCACCACCGTATTGTCGTTGCGCCACAGGAACAGCACCCGCTGGGCCGGGTCCATCTGGCGAAAAATGCACTCCTCCACCGCGAGGTTGAACAGGGGATCGTGGGAGTCGGAGAGCAGCAGGCGCAAGGAAGACATGACAGGACCTTCTCGGAAAACAGGAAACGGATGACTACCATACCACCCTGAACGAAGGAAGGCGTCCCCCGACCGCCACAGGTCGACATCCGATCGGGGCAAGAGCATCAACTTCTGATACGACAGGAGAAGACAAGAGGGAGTCGCCGAAAACACGCAGTTTATCATTAACAGGCGAGAAGAGAGGCGGCAGCCACCCCTCCTGGAATGACACCTTATGCCCTTGTCACCGGGCCGGTGACGGGTTGACAAGGTTTCAAAACGAGCCGTGACGCCCATTGACGTGATGAATGACACAAAAATGACTTTTACTGCCTCCCGCGCCCCATCTTATTGGGGCCTGCTCCCCTTGCGAATGGCAGGAAATTGTTTGACTCTAGCCAGAAGAGCACCTCCCGAGAGAACAGCGGTATGACGGAGTCCGATGCATCTCGCCAGCCTGTACGCTGGCTTCTGCCTTTCTGGGTGATGATTGCCACCCTGACCACGGCTCCCCTCAGGGCGGATGAGCGCGTCATCCTGCAACTTCCCTGGCAGCACCAGTTCCAGTTTGCCGGTTACTACGCCGCCATCGCCAAGGGGTTCTACCAGGAGGTCGGCCTGCAGGTCACCCTGCGGGAGGCGGGGCCGGGCACCGACGTCATCAATGAAGTCACCACGGGTCGTGCCCAGTTCGGCATCCGCGGCAGCGATCTGCTGCTGGCCCGGACAGCAGGCCGCCCTGTGGTGGTGCTCGCCGCCATGTTGCAGCACTCCCCCCTGATGCTCATCACCCTGGAGCGGCCGGATATCCAGACTCCGGGCGATCTGGCCAACAAGCGGCTGATGCTCGAACCCGGCTCCAACGAGCTGCTCACCTACCTGCATCGCTACACCCGCAGCCGGCAGTGGGATACCCTGCCCTACGAGCGGGGGGTACAGGCACTGCTGAGGGGCCAGGCGGACGCCATCAGCGCCTACAGCACAACCGAGCCCTTCACCCTGCAGCAACAGGGCATTCCCTACCGGGTGTTCAGTCCCCGCGACGTCGGGTACGACTTCTACGGAGACAACCTCTTCACCTCGGAAAATGAAGTCTTCAACCAGCAGGAGCGGGTCCAGCGCTTCTTGCAGGCCAGCCTCAAGGGGTGGCGCTATGCCATGGATCATCCCGAGGAGATGATCAACCTGATCCTGGAGCACTACCCCAGCGGGGCCGGGCGCGAGGCGCTCGCCTTCGAGGCCCGTGAAACCCGGGCCCTGATGCAGCCCGACATCATCGAGCCCGGCTACATGCAGCAGGATCGCTGGCAGCAGATCGCCCGCACCTACCAGGAGGCCGGGATGATCAAGGCGGTGCCCAACCTCACCCCCTTCCTCTACAACAGTACCCAGGCGAGCCTTCGCCAGCAGCGCCAACTGCTCGACAGGAGCGTGGCCATCGCCATGCTGATCTCCTTCTCCCTGCTGGCCCTGCTCGGCGTCTTCCTGCACCTCTATCTGCGTCTGCGGGAAGAGGCCAGTGACCGACAGCGGCTCACCCGGGAACTGGCCCAGCGCGAGCAGCACTACCGTTTCGTGGCGGAGAACAGCGGCGACGTGATCTGGACCATGGACACCGACAGCCTGCGTTTTCGTTACATCAGCCCCGCCATCGCGTCCCTGAGCGGCTATGAGCCCGCCGAACTCTTTGCCCTCTCCCTGCGCCAGCTGCTCCCCGATGAGTCCTGGAAACAGCTTCGCGACGGCATCACCGCCTCCCTCGAGGCCTGGCAACGGGGGGATCATGGGCAGACCCGGTGCGTCATCCACTCCCAGCTGCGCCACAAGCAGGGTCATCTGGTGGCCATCGAGACGGTCACTACCTTGCATGGCAGCGCCAGCACAAGACCCGATGCCATTTTGGGGGTGACCCGGGATGTCACCGAACGTTCGGCCCGGGAGGAGATGATGCGCCGCCTCGCCTTCTATGACCCCCTCACCGGCCTGGCCAACCGCCGCCTGCTGCAACAGCGGCTCAAGGAGACCCTGGAGCAGGCTCCCCAGCAGCCCCTGGCCCTGGTCTTCATCGATCTCGACCACTTCAAGCCCATCAATGACACCTTCGGCCACGAAACCGGCGACCTGCTGCTCAAGCTGGTGGCCGAGCGCATGGGGGAGTGCGTCAGGGAAGAAGATCTGGTGGCACGCCTTGGGGGGGACGAATTCGTCATCATGCTGCCCGATACGGATGCCTCGGCCCTCGCGGTCGCCGACAAGCTGCACCACTGCCTGCATCACCCCTTCCAGCTTGAGCAGCAGGCGCTGCGCATCTCCGGCAGCATAGGGGTCGCCCTCTATCCGGATCACGGCACCGACCCCAAGACCCTGATGCACCACGCCGATCAGGCCATGTATCAGGCCAAGCACCATGGCCGGGGCAGGGTCTGCCTGTTTTCCACCGGGCAGGATCCCCTCCCCGGCACCCTGCAATGGCAGCCCGCCCACGCATGCGGCCACCCCCGCATCGATGCGGACCACCGCCAGCTCTACCTGCTGGCCAACCGCTTGCTCGAGCACATGCAGGATCCCGGCATCCATCCGGATGCCTTGCTGGCAGACATGGCGCAGATATTCGAGATGGCGCGCCAGCACTTCCTCCTCGAAGAGCAAGTCCTCGCGCAATATGGCTATGAGGAGCTGGCGGCCCATCGCCAGGAGCACCAGCATCTGCTGAAAAAAGCCGGTCAGCTGATGGCGGCCGCACAGGCGGGCACCCTTGGCAACGACGCCCTGCTCAACTTCATCATCCAGGAGCTGGTCGTGGGTCACATGAGCCAGGCGGATCGCCGTTATTTCCCCCTGATGAAAACCTGCGATGCCCGCGAGGCGGTGTGATGCCAGAAAACAGGGGGCACGTGCCCCCTGTGTTTACCTCTGACTTCGGCGAACGAGCAGGCTGTAGTAGAGCAGCGGGATCACCATCAGGGTGAGCAAGGTGGAGACCAGGATCCCGAAAATCAGGCTGATGGCCAGCCCGTTGAAGATGGGGTCATCCAGGATGAAAAGCGCCCCTATCATGGCCGCCAGCGCCGTCAGCATGATGGGTTTGGCTCGCACCTGCGCCGCCTCGATCACCGCCTGCTCGAACGCCATGCCACTCGCCCGCTGCTGCTCGATGAAATCCACCAGCAGGATGCTGTTGCGCACGATGATCCCGGCCAGGGCGATCATCCCGATCATCGAGGTGGCGGTGAACTGGGCCCCCAGCAGGGCGTGACCCGGCATCACCCCGATGAGGGTGAGCGGAATGGGGGCCATGATGATGAGCGGCACCAGATAGGAGCGGAACTGGGCCACCACCAGCAGGTAGATGAGGATCATCCCCACCCCGTAGGCCAGCCCCATGTCGCGGAAGGTCTCGTAGGTTATCTTCCACTCCCCGTCCCACAACAGCGCCACCTCCCCCAGCTTGTCGGGCTGATGCACGTAATACTGTGGCAGCGAGATGTCGGCACCGGCGGCAAACATGCCGTAGAGCGGGCTGTCGGCATGGCCGCCCATGTCAGCCACCACCATCACCATGGGCTGCATGTTCTTGTGCATGAGGTAGCTGGGGGCGACCTCGTCACGACGGCTCACCAGCTCGGAGACCCGCACCAGCAGGCCGCTCTGGCTGCGCACCTTGAGAGCCAGGATGCCGGTCAGATCCCGCTTGTCACCGGGGGCGAGCTCGATGCGGATCGGCACCGGATACTTGGCGCCTTGCCCTTGCAGCCAGCTGGCATCCTGATAACCCACGCCCCCGTTGAGGGTCGCCACCAGATCCCCGAGAACGACCCCGAGCAGGGCCGCCTGGGCGCGATCCACCACCAGCCGCCACTTGGGCTGGGGGTCGGCCAGATAGATGTCCACGTCCACCAGATCCGCCGTGGCCACAAAGCGGGCCTCTACGACGCGGGCAGCGGCTTCACGGGCGGCCTGCGTCGGGCCATACACTTCCGCGACAATGGGCGACCAGACAGGCGGTCCCGGGGGCACCTCCACCACCTTGAGGTTGCCCCCTGCCGCACTGGCGATGGCCTGCAAGGGCGCACGCACCGACCGGGCAATCTCGTGACTGCTGCGATCCCGTTCATGCTTGTCCACCAGATTGACCTGGATGTCCCCCACGTTGGCGCCGCTGCGGATGAAGTAGTGGCGCACCAGCCCGTTGAAGTTGATGGGGGCGGCGGTGCCGGCGTAGATCTGGTAATCCTTCACCTCGGGCACCCTGGCGAGCTCCCGACCCACCGCCAGCAGGGTGCGCTCGGTCTGCTCCAGGGTCGCCCCCTCCGGCATGTCGAGCACCAGCTGGAATTCCGACTTGTTGTCAAAGGGGAGCATCTTGAGCACCACCCACTGCACCACGGGCATGGCGGCCGCCCCCGCCACCAGCAGCAGAATGACCAGCCAAAGCTTGTGTCTCGCTCTTTTGGCACCCGTCCCCATCAGAAAGGGGGTCATCAGCCGGTGAAAGAGCCCGGCCTTGGCCTCCCCGTGGGCGACATGCCCCTCGCGCTTGAGCAGGTGATTGGCCAACCAGGGGGAGAAGATGAAGGCCACCAGCAGGGAGATAAGCATCCCCATGCTGGCATTGATGGGGATGGGGCTCATGTAGGGGCCCATCAGGCCGCTGACGAAGGCCATGGGCAGCAGGGCCGCGATGACGGTCAGGGTCGCCAGAATGGTCGGCCCCCCCACCTCGTCCACCGCGCCCGGAATGAGATCCTTGAGGGACCCCTTGCCCAAACCGCGATGACGGTGGATGTTCTCCACCACGACGATGGCGTCATCCACCAGGATGCCGATGGAGAAGATAAGGGCAAAGAGGGACACCCGGTTGAGGGTAAAGCCCCAAGCCCAGCTGGCAAAGAGGGTCAGCGCCAGGGTGATGACGATGGCAACCCCCACCACCAGCGCCTCGCGCCAACCCATGCTCACCAGCACCAGCAGCACCACCGCCGTGGTGGCAAAAATGAGCTTGCCGATGAGGGTGTTGGATTTGGTCTCGGCGGTGACGCCGTAGTCACGGGTCACCGTCACCTCGACGCCAGCCGGGATGAGTCGATTCTTGAGGCTCTCGACCCGTTCTTCCACCCGCTTGGCCACCTCGACCGCGTTCTGGCCGGGCTGCTTGCCGATGGCCAGGGTCACCGCCGGATAACTGCGATCCCCCTGCCCCATCCAGCTGCGCTGGACCGGGGTCTCTTCCCCAAGCGCCACCCGGGCCACCTCACCGAGGTAGACGGGCTTGCCGTCGTGCAACCCCACCACCAGCTCGCGGGCCTCCTGCTCGCTTTGCAGGAACTGCCCCACCTGCACCTTGATTTCCCGGTTATCCTGCACCACGGCCTGCTCGCTGCCCACCCGGTTGGCGGCCGCAAGTCGCTGGCTCAGCTCGCCCCAGCTGATGCCATGGGCGCTGAGGGCCGCCGGATCCGGCATCACCCGCAGCACGGCGCTCTGGCTGCCCAGCGTGTAGATATCGCGGGTACCGGGAATGCGCTTGAGTTCGGTCTCCAGCTCGTGGGCGACCCGGGTCAGATCGGAGGCCCCCAGCTGCTTGCTCCAGAGGGTCAGACTGACGATGGGAACATCATCGATCCCCCGGGGTTTTACCAGTGGCTGACCGACTCCGATCCCCTGTGGCAACCAGTCGCGGTTGGAGTCGAGCTGGTTGTTGAGATCCACGATGGCCTGCTCCCGGCTCACGCCTACCTTGAACACCACCACCAGCAGGGCGCCATCGGGTTGGGAGAAGGAGTAGAGGGTATCTATCCCCTTTATCTGGGAGACCACCTGCTCGGCAGGGGTGGTGACGAGGGACTCCACCTCTGCCGGGCTGGCTCCCGGGAAGGGAATGTAGACGTCGGCGAAGGTGACATCGATCTGGGGCTCCTCCTCCTTGGGGGTCACCAGCACGGCAAAAAAGCCGAGCAAGAGCCCCACCAGCGCCAGCAGCGGGGTGATGGCCGAGCCCTGAAACAGGGCCGCCAGCCGACCCGCCGGCCCCAGGTGGCCATGGTTGTCGTTCAGATCGCTACTCATGGGGCACCTCCTGTTGACGGGTCCAGGCATCGGGGGCCAGGGTGTCACCGCCCTTGAGACCCGCCAGGACCTCGCACAGCCCAGCCTCGCAGTGGCCGACCCGCACCGGGGTCAGGGCCCAGCCCTCCCCCTCTTTGAGGTAGACGCCGTTGAACTCCCCCTGCCGCAGCAGGGCGGGCTCCGGCACTTGCAACACCTGACGCTCACCCTGTTTGAGCTGCACCTTGAGCCACATGCCAGGCAGCACCCCTGCCGTGTTCGGCGGCAGATCGAGGCGCAGCCGGAAACTGTGGCTCTGGCTGTCGGCGTAGTTGAAGCGGAGCAGCTTGACGGGAGTCACGGCCTTGCCACCGGGCAGCAGCACCTGCACATCCGACGGCTGGCCGGCGAGAGCCAGTGCGGACTGGGGCAGCTCCAGCTCCACCCTCAGCTCGCCAAGGGAGAAACCGGATAGCAGCGGCGTACCGGGGGCCACCGTCTCCCCCAGCTCCACCAGCCGCCTGGTCACCACCCCGGCGTAGGGGGCGAGGATACGGGTATAGCCGTAGGCTTCCCGGGCCTGGATGAGGGCGGCCTCGGCGGCATTGACCTCGGCGCGGGCGGCCCGATCCGTTGCCTGGGCGTTGTCGAGCTGGGCCCGGGTGATCACCCCCTTGGCGATGAGGGCCTGATAACGGGTGAGCTGGCGCTCGGCCTCCACCTGCTGGGCCTGGGCCCTGGCCACCCGCGCCTCGGCGCCGGTCACGGCGGCAGACTGCTCCTTGCCGCTTATCTCGAGCAGGGGCTGCCCGGCCTGTACCTCGTCGTTCACATCCACCAGCATGCGGGAGACGCGGCCACTGGTCTGGGCCGCGACCGTCCCCTGATGAATGGCGCTCACGGTACCGCTCAGGGTGAGCCAGTCGGTGACCGGCTGTGGCGCCACTGTCAGCAAGGGCTCTGGCTCCCCTTCCGCGGCCAGGGCGGATGTCATGGTCTGCGATGTCATCACCATCAAGGTGATCCCCAGCAACCGGATCTTTTCCATCATTACTCTCCTTCCCTGGCATCATCAGTCACTTCACGGGATCAGGCGGTATGGGACTGGCGCACCTTATCCTTTCCCCGAGCTGGCGCCTTGGTCAGCACCCTGGCCAGCCCTCTGTCAAACAGCAAGATCCCGGCCACCATGGCCGCGATGAACAGCAGTATCATGGGCTGCCCGCTGGAGATGAGGCTCAGGGCTGGCCCTGGACAGATCCCCACCAGGCCCCAGCCGATGCCAAACAGGGCGGCGCCACCGATGAGACGGCGATCCAGCACGGGGGCCGGCACCCTGGCCATGGGTTCCCCCAGCAGGCTCTGGCGGCGGGGTTTCACCAGCAGGAAGTAGCCCGGCATGAAGACAGCCAGGGCTCCCCCCATCACAAAGGCGAGGCTGGGATCCCAGGCCCCCGCCACGTCGAGAAAGCCGGTGACCCGGGCGGGATCTATCATGCCGGAGATGGCCAGACCCAGACCGAACAGCAGACCCGCCAGCAAACTTGTCATCAATGCCATGACGATCAACCCCTTACAACAGATGGTGAGTGACGAGGACGGTGAGCACGCCGGCCGCCATGAAGGTGAGGGTGGCCACGATGGAGCGCACCGAGAGGCGGCCCATGCCGCAGATGCCGTGACCGCTGGTGCAGCCATTGCCAAGGCGGGTGCCTATGCCCACCAGCAGTCCGGCCACCAGCACCAGCGGCCAGCCCGGCAGGGTGCTGAACGCAGGCATGCTGGCCCAGCCGGCATTCAGTGCCAGCCAGGCCCCCAGACCCAGCCCCAGCAAGAAGAGTACCTGCCAGGGGGTTCTGTGTTGCAGGGCCCCCGCCAGGATGCCGCTGATCCCGGCCACCTTGCCGTTGAACAGCATCAAGATCAGGGCCGAGAGCCCCGCCAGCATGCCTCCTCCGAGAGAGAGCAGCCATTGGCTTTCCATCATCGTGTTTCCTCATCTGAGTGACAAAAATGGGTTTGCAGCGCCGCCAGCACATCGACGGCCGCCTCGCTCACCAGCGAGTAGAAGATCTGCTGGGAGACCTTGCGCGAACGAATCAGCCCGCAACGCTTCAGTACCGACAACTGCTGGGAGAAGGCAGACTGGCCGAGCTGGCTGTTCGCCAGCAGCTCCCCGACTCCCTTCTCCCCCTCCACCAGCTGACAGAGCACCCTCAGGCGCTCCGGGTGAGCCAGCGCCTTGAGCAGATCGGCGGCCGCGGCGACGTGCCGGTTCATCTCGTCGAGGGGGGTCATGATTTAAATTAGCAACTCCTGATATTTACCTCATTGTATAAATAAACACTAAATTAGCAATATCTAATTAAATGGAGAGTGGCACCTCGCCACCGCCTCACGAGACGCCCATGGGAGACGCGGGCCGCGCCCACGCAAACGGGTGAGACATGCCCCTGCATCGGAAAGTACAGGCCGCCCGAGCGGCCCGCCAATACGGAGGAATGAGGCGTCCTCATCGGCACCTCCATCTCTTTTTTATTATGTTTCAATATGTTGCTATCAGGACCCCAGGGTTTACCCCGGCCGTCTCATCGGCTACCATGTCGCCTCTTTCATCCCTGGCGGAGACCATCAGTGGGCAACTCATCAAGTGACAGATGCACGCCGATCCTTGTCGGCCCCCCGGTCGCGAGCTAGCCGCAGGTTCTTCCCTGCCGCGACTCGCCACCCCAGCGAGATGCGGAACCGTCTCCCTTCTCTTTACACTTGACGTCAGGTGACCAGCCCCGGCC
Organism: Aeromonas sp. Prich7-2; assembly: GCF_017939255.1. Taxonomy (NCBI): domain Bacteria; kingdom Pseudomonadati; phylum Pseudomonadota; class Gammaproteobacteria; order Aeromonadales; family Aeromonadaceae; genus Aeromonas; species Aeromonas sp. Prich7-2. Next base: position 22,416 of record NZ_JAGKRI010000142.1, on the reverse strand, counting down.
GGACACCTTGCCTGCATAGTTTCTGTTTCCCAAAAGGAGGCTACTATGCGTTTGATTTCAAACAACTATCTTGCTGGCGAATCCCCTTCCCTGCTGAGCAGACTGGGGCACGGCCTGTTGCCGCTCTGGCTGCGCGGCAAGCGGCGCCAGCACCACTACCGGCTACAGATCCGTTGCGAGGATCGGGCCGACATGGCGCAGGTGCTGGATCTGGTGAACCGCACCCTGCATCCGGCCGGGCTGCACCCCGCGCAGTCCATGACGCCGGCTCGCGGCGATGCCCGGATGCTGGTGCTGAGCCTCTGCTGCACCCCGCCCCAGCGCCGCTATCTGGTGCAGTTCGTCCACCAGGTCGGGGCCACTCGCCCCGTGCGCTGGGAGCTGCGCCCGGACAGCGACCCGCCCGCACGGCACTGACCGTCCTCCAGGTCGCCCCGGCAGCGGGGCCGACCCTGTGCGCCCCGCGCCCGCTCCTCCGGGGGCGGGCCTCTACTTTGTGTTCATCCCATGCCAGCGCTGCGCCCTCAATGCCTCATCGCCCCATCTAGGTACCCGTATGGGCATCGTCGTGCCGGCACCTTTAGAAGGAGAACCCCATGAGAATGTGGCAACAACTCGATTTTCTCGCCCTGCTCGACACCCTGGCCAGCCTGCTGCTCGCCTTCGTGCTCGGCAGCCTGGTCGGTCTGGAGCGCCAGTATCGCCAGCGCACCGCCGGCCTTCGCACCAACGTCCTGGTCGCCGTGGGGGCGGCCCTGTTCGTCAACCTGGCCCAGCGCATCTATGACCTGCATGGCGGCAGTTACGGGGTCGTCCACGTGGTGGCCTACATCGTCTCCGGCATCGGTTTTCTCGGCGCCGGCGTCATCATGCGCGAATCCGGCAACATCCGCGGCATCAACACCGCCGCCACCCTCTGGGGCGTGGCGGCGGTGGGGGCCGCCAGCGGTGCCGGCTTTGCCCTGGAGGCCGTGCTCGGTGCCCTCTTCGTGCTGGCGGCCAACACCCTGCTGCGCCCCCTGGTGAACCAGATCAACCGCCACCCGGTGGACAATACCGACACCGAGGTGACCTACCGCGTCACGGCCCTCATCCGCCGCACCCACCAGAAGGAGGTGCTGCCCTGGCTGGAGCAGATGCTGGAGCAGGCCAACTACCCCCTGAGCGAGCTCGATATCGAGCCGTTCGGGGAGCAGGATCTGGAGATCTCGGCGGTGCTGCTGGCCACCTCCATCGATGGCGACGAGCTGGACGCCCTGATGAAGCGGCTGGGGGAGCATCCCCGCATCAAGCAGATCTTCTGGCGCGCCAGCACCACGGATTGAAGCACGCCCTCGCCCCACTACAAAAAGCCCCGCACTGGCGGGGCTTTTTTCATCTTCCGGGTCAACGGCGACTGCGCCAGCGCACCCTGGGGGGGATGACCTGGGCGGTCTGGGTGGGGGCATTGCCCGCAATAAGCTTTTGCATCAGCTCGAAGGTGGCACGGGCCAGGGCCGGGCAATCCTGGGCCACGGAATCGATGCGCATGGGGATGCAGTCGAGCAAGTCGTGATCGTCGAAGGTGCACAGCCGCATCCCCGTTTCCATCAACCCCGCCTCGTTGAGGTAGCGCAGCACCCCCTCGAGCAGAGTGAAAGAGGCGGTAAAAAGCCCTCGGGGGGGCGCCCCGAGCTCGTCCACCAGCTCGGCCATCAGCTGATAGCCGGAGCTTGGCTGGTAGTCGCGATGACGGACCCGGTCTGATGTGGCTTCCAGCCCGGCGCGGTGCAATCCCAGCTCGTAGCCCGCCAGCCGGTGGCGGCTCGGGGAGAGATCCAGCAGGCCGCCGAAGTAGTAGATATCCTCCCCGCAGCCGGCCGCCATGTCCTGCACCAGCTCGGCGGTGGCCTTGCAGGCGTCCGAGATCACCATGGGCAGGCGCGACTCGCCGATGTGGCGGTCGAGCTGCACCACCGGCAGGCGGTCGTGGATGCGGGCATAGATGTCGTCGCTGTGGCCGCTGGAGGCAACGATGAGGCCATCCACCTGGCGGCTGATGAGGTTGTCCACCACCCGCTGCTCCAGGGTGGGGTCATCCTCGGAGCAGGCGATGAGCAGCTGGATCCCCGCCTCCCGGCAGTGGGCTTCGAGGGCGCGGGCAGTGCTGGCGAAGCCGAAGTTGGTGAGGTCGGGGATAACCAGCCCCCAGGTGTAGCTGCGCGCCGCCCGCAGGGAGCGGGCATGGATGCTCGGCTGGTAGTGACACTCGTCCGCCACCGCCTGGATCCGCTTGCGGGTATCGTCGGCGATGCGGTACTCCGCACTCTTGCCGTTGAGCACCAGGCTGGCGGTGGCCTTGGAGACCCCCGCGAGCGTGGCTATCTGGGCAATCGTGATCCGTTTCTTCTTCTCCACCTGACCTCCCGGCAAACTGACACCGGGCTATTGTACAAGGCAGGCCGCCAGCGGCCAGTGATCGAGGCAAATTTTGCTGTCATCACCGTCACAACGTGCGGAAAGTACTGGGTTTTCACCGGGGAAGTAGCGGGTAGACAGGGTCTGGCGACCACCGTCCACGAAGCACTCCAGGCTGGAGCGATCGCACAAGACGGTGATCTTGCCCCCAAGCCAGGGGGCGCTTCGCTCTTCCCACTCCCCGCTCTGCCAGTTCTGGCGCCGCAGGATGAGGCGCCCAGGCTGCCACACCAGCTCGGCCACGGCCCCGAACCCGAGGCGCCCCTCCCCGCTCAAATCCAGGTCCAGCCAGGCCGCGTCGATGGCCAGGGCTGGCAGCTCGCCCGGCGCCCCCTCGAAGCGAGTCGGCTCCCCCTTGAGGGCCGAGATCTCCGCGACCGGCCGCTGGCAGAGCCAGTCGTCCTGCCAGAACAGCTCCCGCGGGCAGCTCATCTGGTGGATCCAGCCGTGCTCGACGGTAGGCTGGCTCATTTCGTTCTCTTCAGGCAGCCCCAGCCAGGCGAACAGCAGGCGGCGCCCCTGGCTGTCCCGGGTGGTCTGGGGCGCATAGAACTCGAAGCCCCGGTCCAGCTCGTGGAAGGCCCCGTGCGCAAACTGAGCGCCGTCGAAGTGGCCCGCCAGCCAGCCGCACTGGTAGAGGTTGCGATAATCCTCTCCTTGGGGGTCTATGCCCTGGGGGCAGCTGATCAGCACGTGACGGTCCGCCAGAGGGAAGAGGTCCGGGCACTCCCACATATAGCCGAACTCCCCGAGCCCGCCGCGCCCGCTGCCAGCGATGGGGCCGACCAGCATCCAGCCATCCAGGGTATCGCCGCGATAGAGCAGCACCTCACCCCGATCGTCCAGGGTGCGGGCCCCCAGCACCATGAGCCACTGCCGGCCATCGTGCCACGCCTTGGGGTCGCGCACGTGGCCGCTGTAGCCTTCGGGCAGCGCCAGCACGGGCCCCAGCTTCTCGAAGCCCCCCTTGCCATCGTCACGGGCCAGACACTGGTAGGCGGTGCGGCTGCCGTCCGGGTATTTGACGTTGCCCGTGTAGACCAGGGTCAGGCGCCCCTGCTCGTCGCTCACCGCCGACCCCGAATAGCAGCCATGGCTCTCGTAGACCTCGGTGGGCAGCAGCGCCACCGGCTCGTGCTGCCAGTGCAGCAGATCGCTGGAGGTGACGTGGCCCCAGCCCTTGTTGCGGTGCTCGCAGCCGAGCGGGTTCCACTGGTAGAAGAGGTGATAGCGCCCGCCGTGCTCGATGAAGCCGTTGGGATCGTTGAGCAGCCCCACCGGGGCTGCCAGGTGCCAGCGGGGCCGATGGGGATCGGCCGCCGCCTTGAGCTGTCCGGCCAGCAGGGACCGGACAACCTGGTTGAGGAGATGGCTCTCTTTCATCACTCCACCTTGTACTTGAGCAGGTAGGAGGCGGCGAAGGCGGCGCCAAAGGCGATCACCAGACCGATGACGTAGTGGATGAGGCTCATGGGCTGGACGATGGCCATGCCCGGAATGCCGGTCAGGCCCACCGCCGTCATGCCGACCTTGGCCGCCACCACGTAGGCGCCGCCGCAGGCCCCGCCGAACAGACCGGCCAGGAAGGGCTTGATGTAGCGCAGGTTGACCCCGAAGATGGCCGCCTCCGTGATGCCGAGCAGGCAGGACATGGCCGCCGGCACGGTAATGGCCTTGATCTTCACGTCACGGGTCTTGAAGTAGACAGCCAGACAAGCCCCGCCCTGCGCCACGTTGGCCATGGCCCAGATGGGGAGCAGGAAGTTGACGCCGATGGCCGGGTTGGCCAGCAGGCCCGCCTCGATGGCGTGGAAGCTGTGGTGAATGCCGGTGATGACGATCAGCGAATAAGTCCCGCCAAACACCAGGCCCGCCAGCCAGCCCGCCTGCTCGTAGAGGGCGCTCAGACCGAACGAGATGCCATCCCCCAATACCCGACCTGCCGGGCCGATAAAGAGCAGCGCCACGAAGCCGGTGATGATGACGGTCAAAAACGGGGTGAGGATGAGATCCAGGGCGTCAGGGATGCGCTTTCTCAGCTGCTTCTCCAGGTGGGACATGAACCAGACCGCCAACAGCACCGGGAAGACGGTACCCTGGTAGCCGATCATGGCCACATCCAGCCCGAAGAAGTCCATGGTCTTGAAGCCCCCCGCCACGCCCCAGGCGTTGGTCAGGGCCGGGTGAGTGAGGATGCCCCCCAGCGTCGCCCCCAGATAGGGGTTGCCGCCAAACTCCCGCGCCGCGGTAAAACCGATGAGGATCGGCAGTATGATGAAGGCCGCCGAGCTGAACATGTCCAGCATGACGAACAGGGCGCTGTCGGCGTTGACCCAGCCATAGGTGCGCACCATGCCGAGCAGCCCCATCAGCAGGCCGGACGCGACGATGGCCGGGATGATCGGCACAAAGATGTTGGAGAGGGTCCGCGCCAGACGCTGGGCCACGTTGAGCTTGGCCGTCGCCAGGTCGGTCAGCTCTGCCTTGCTGGCGGTACCGGTGCCGGTCAGGGCCACGAACTCCGCATAGACCTTGTTGACCAGGCCGGTACCGAAGATCACCTGGATCTGGCCGGCGTTGCTGAAGCACCCCTTGACCCCCTCCAGCTTGTCGATGGCGGCCTTGTTCACCTTGCTGTCGTCCGCCAGCACCAGCCGCAGCCGGGTGGCGCAGTGGGCGGCGCTGACGATGTTCTCCTTGCCCCCGAGCAGGGGCACCAGATCCTTGGCTATCGCACTGATATTCATATTCTTCCTCTTATGGCCCGCCGTCGGCGGGCCCTTGTCACATGAGAGTAGGGTCTGTCGCCCTGCGGCTCTAGCCGCGGATCAACAGCCGCTTGCGCCCGATCGCAAAAATTCATCCAGCCGGGTGCGGGTGGGCAGTGCCGTCATGGCCCCCTTGGCGGTGGTGGCGAGTGCCCCGCAGCCATGGGCCTGGGCCAGGATGGCGGGCAGCTCGCTGAAGGCGGGCACCCCCTCCCCCCTGGCAAGGGCGGCCAGCAGACCGGCGACAAAGGCATCCCCCGCTCCCGTGGTGTCGATGGGTACCACTTTGGGCCCCACCCACTCCAGCTGTTCGCCCCCGAGGCGGGCCACCACGCCGGCCGCCCCCCGGGTCACCAGCACCAGGGCGGGTCCCGTGATGGTGGCGAGCCCGGCCGCCAGATCGTCCAGACCGCTCAGCAGTTGCAACTCCTCCACCGAGAGCTTGACCACGTCCGCGAGGGCCATGGCCTCGCGCACCACGGGCAGCATCTCGGCGGGGTTGCCCCACACCTCGGGCCTCAGGTTGGGGTCGAAGCAGACCCGTCCCCCGACCGCCCGGATGGTCGCCATGGCTTGCAGGCAACTGCTGCGTACCGGCTCGTTGGCGAGCGCGATGGAGCAGGTCAGCAGCCAGTGCCCGGCCTGGAAGACCGGCAGATCGGCGGGGCTCAGAAACTGATCCGCGCTGGGCCTCACCATGAAGGTGAAACTGCGCTCCCCCGCCTCATCGAGATCCACCAGCACCGTGCTGGTGCGATGGGCCGGATCCTGGATCAGGTGGCGAATGTCGACCCCCTCCCTGGCCAGGGTCTCCCCCATGAAGCGGCCGAAGGGATCCGCGCCAACCCGGCCAATGAAGGCCGACTCCCCGCCGAGCCGGGCAACGCCCACCGCCACGTTGGCCGGTGCGCCACCCGGACACCTGAGGTAGTGCTGCCCCCCTTCCGGGATCAAGTCCACCACCGCATCCCCCATTACCCACACACGATTCGTCACCTTGTTGCTACTCCACTGCTGCACAGGATTTGCCGGGGTCAGCCCCGGGTTCTGGGTCCGCATTATCAGCTAAACCGTTTTAGCTAACCAACAGATCCCGGGGCCACCTGCCATTTTTGTGATCGGGATAACGAACTAGAACCAGGTTTCCATCTGCACGCCAAAGTTCCACTCGCCCCCGGCGGTGAAGTTGCTCTGGCCCATGGCATCGGAGCTGGCGTAGTTGTCGAGCTCGGAGGACCAGTCCATCCAGGTGGCGAACACCCGAAGCTCGGGCCGCTCGAAGAAGCCGGCGGTCTGCGCCTTGAAGGTCGGCGCGAAGGTGAGCTTGGTGAAATCGCCGCTCACCGCCTGGCGACCCTTGTAGCCCTTGGGATCGAGGTCCATGTACTGCCAGGTCGCCTCGTAGACCAGCTCGACGTTCTGGCTCAGCACCTGGGCAAACCGGGTGTTGAGGGTGGCCCAGCGGTACTCGTCCCCCTTCACGTAACGGTCCTTGCTCTGCTCGGCCAGCAGGGCCGGGGCGATACGCCAGCGCGAACTGAGATCCGTGGCGCCAAACACGGCGACCCGCACCGCATCGGCGTCCGCCAGCAGCTCGCTGTCGGAACCCAGCCCCTTGAGTTCGGCACCCAGGCCGTGGCCATACAGCACGGCCGCCTTGGAGAAGCCGGGGTTGATGCCAAAGAAGCTGTCGGCGTGGTAGGCCAGCAGGGTGTGGGCCCCCTTGTTCGCCGCTTCGCTGCCGGCGCCGCCGTCGTTGATGCGCGCCTCGTTGTCCTTGGCCGACAGGCCGTTCACCATCCACTGCCAGTTGCCGACCCGGTTGTTCATGGTGAGGATGTAGCTCTCGATGTCGGAGAGACCGCTCGCACTGATGTCGCCGTAGTCGCGCCCGTAGAGGGAGAAGTTCGCCTTCCAGCTGTCAGCCAGCTGCACGTCGTAGACGCCGCCGCCGGTGCCGGCCAGGAACACCACGTCCGAGTCGAGCCAGTGGATGTCGAAGTTGTCCCGGTCAAAGCGCTTGCCCGCCCACAGCACAGCATGCTTGAAGGGACCGTCGAAGCTCGCCAGATCGCCGATTTCGGCAAACACCTGGCGGGTATTGAGGTTGGAATCGCTGGCGGTCCAGTCGTTGCTGGTCTCCACCCCGTCCGCCAGCATCAACTTGTAGCGGGCCCAGCTGCCATCGGCGAAGGTCTGGGTCTTCAGCAGGTTGGCCTCCATGTAGGTGTCATCCTCGTTGCCAAGGCGACCCACGGCGCCACCCACCGAGCCGGCCGGGGTGATGTAGGGGCCGCCGCGACCGCCGTTGCCATTGCCGTTGACCAGCAGGCCCGAGCGGGCATAGCCGTGGAACTCGAAACCCTGGGCCCCGGCGGTCTGCTTGTCCACCTTCTCGCTCTGGGCCTTGGCCACCACGGCCGTCTCGCGGGCTTCGTTTGCCTTGCTCTGGGCCTCATCGGCCCGCGCTTCGGCGGCGGTGGCGCGCGCCTCGGCCGCCTGCACCCGCGCCTCCAGCGCCGCCAGACGGGCCTCGATACCGCCATCCGCCGCCCACAGCGGGCTGCTCATCCCCAATCCCAGCGCTACCGCCAGCGCCAACTTGTGCTTGCACATCGTCATCGTCCTCACCTGTCATCTGTCGCCCGGTCGGGCCTGTTGTTATCGACGACGAGAGCATAGCTAAACCAATTTAGCTAACTCAATACACAAGCTAAACCGTTTCAGCTTAAGTGTGAGCGGGATAACATTCGTACAGCAGGAATTGGCGGAAGTTGTGAGGAAGATCCCTCATCGGGATCCACTCAATAAGCGGGGATCTTGCTAAAGCTGGGGCAAAAAAAGAGCCGGCACAGGGCCGGCTCTTGATATCAGGGTCGCGAACATCAGCTGGTCAGATCGTCGAAGAAGCGTTTCACCCCTTCGAAGAAGCCTTCCGATTTCGGCTTGTGGGTCTTGGCGGCGGCACCGCTGAACGACTCGTCCAGCTGGCGCAGCAGCTCTTTCTGCTGCTCGGTCAGCTTGACCGGGGTCTCGACCACCACCTTGCACATCAGATCCCCCACCTGGCCGGAGCGCACTGATTTGACGCCCTTGCCACGCATGCGGAACATCTTGCCGGTCTGGGTCTCCGGGGTCACCTTGAGCTTGACCCGGCCGTCCAGGGTCGGCACTTCAATCTCGCCGCCGAGCGCCGCCGTGGTGAAGCTGATGGGCACTTCGCAGTAGAGGTCGTTGCCGTCACGGACGAAGATCTCGTGCTCGCGCACGTGAACCTGTACGTACAGATCCCCCGCCGATGCGCCGGTTTCCCCCGCTTCCCCTTCGCCGGAGAGACGGATGCGATCCCCGGTATCGACCCCGGCCGGGATCTTGACCGACAGGGTCTTGGTCTTCTGGTAGCGCCCTTCCCCATGGCACTTGCGGCACGGATCCTTGATGATCTTGCCGCGACCGTGACAGTGGGGGCAAGGCTGCTGCACCGCGAAGAAGCCCTGGCGCATCTGCACCTGGCCGGAGCCGTGGCAGGTGGGGCAGGTCTGGGCCTGGCTGCCGGTGTGAGCACCGGAGCCGTTGCACACTTCGCAGTGGACCTGGGTCGGGATCTTGATCTCCTTGGAGACCCCGCGCACCGCCTCTTCCAGCGTCAGCTCCATGTTGTAGCGCAGGTCGGCGCCACGGGCCGGGCCGCGACGACCGCCCCCGCGACCACCGAAGATGTCGCCAAACACGTCGCCGAAGATGTCGCCGAAATCGGCGCCACCGCCAAAGCCGCCGTGGCCGCCACCCTGGCTCGGATCCACCCCGGCATGACCGTACTGGTCATAACGGGCACGCAGGTTCTCGTCGGTCAGGACCTCGTAGGCTTCCTTGACCTCTTTGAACTTCTCTTCAGCCCCGGCATCACCCTGGTTGCGATCCGGGTGATACTTCATGGCCAGACGCTTGTACGCCTTCTTGATCTCGCGCTCGTCGGCACCTTTCGACACCCCGAGCACTTCGTAGAAATCGCGCTTCGACATACTCATCCTGTTGCTATATCAGCAGTTACGCAGACGGGCGTTGGTTACCCAACGCCCGTAAATTCATTGACGAATCTGCTCACACTCTTACTACGAAGCCGTGATCAAGGCTCATGTGCTGCTCGGAATCCTCACGTATATCTATACGCTCCGGTTCCTGCGCTGCTCTTTACCTTGCTGACGGCCTCTCGCGACAGACCGTGAACAGATTCTGAGCCGATGGGCGAAGCGGACTTCGCCCATCCGGGTCGGGCTTACTTCTTGTCGTCTTTCACTTCTTCGAACTCGGCGTCGACCACGTCGTCGTCAGCCTTGGCAGAAGAGGAGGACTGACCGGCGTCAGCACCGGCGGCGCCTTGCGCCTGAGCCTGCTGCTGGGCAATTTCCATCAGCTTCTGGGACGCTTCCAGCAGAGCCTGCTGTTTGGCTTCGATGGTAGCCTTGTCGTCACCCTTGATGGCGGATTCCAGCTCGCTCAGGGCAGTCTCGATCTTGGTCTTCTCGTCGGCAGGCAGGGCTTCACCGGCTTCGGTGACCTGCTTGCGCACGGAGTGGACCAGACCGTCAGCCTGGTTGCGGGCCTGCACCAGCTCTTCGAACTTCTTGTCCTCGGCCGCGTTGGCTTCGGCTTCGCGTACCATGCGTTCGATCTCGTCATCAGACAGACCGGAAGAGGCCTGGATGGTGATCTTCTGCTCCTTGTTGGTCTCCTTGTCTTTGGCGGAGACGTGCAGGATGCCGTTGGCGTCGATGTCGAAGGTCACTTCGATCTGCGGCAGACCGCGCGGTGCCGGACGGATGCCTTCCAGGTTGAACTGGCCCAGGGACTTGTTGTCGCTGGCGCGCTTGCGCTCACCCTGCAGCACGTGAATGGTCACGGCAGACTGGTTGTCTTCGGCGGTGGAGAACACCTGGGACTTCTTGGTCGGAATGGTGGTGTTCTTCTCGATGAGCGCGGTCATCACGCTGCCCATGGTTTCGATCCCCAGGGAGAGCGGAGTCACGTCCAGCAGCAGTACGTCGGTCTTGTCACCGGACAGTACGGCACCCTGGATGGCAGCACCCATGGCCACGGCTTCGTCCGGGTTGACGTCTTTGCGCGGCTCTTTGCCGAAGAAGTCGGCCACGGTCTTCTGAACCAGCGGCATACGGGTCTGACCGCCCACCAGGATGACGTCGTCGATCTCGCCAACCGCCAGACCGGAGTCTTTCAGGGCGACACGAACCGGCTCCAGGGAGTCTTTCACCATGTCTTCCACCAGGGATTCCAGCTTGGCGCGGGTCACCTTGATGTTCATGTGCTTCGGACCGGTGGCATCTGCTGTGATGTACGGCAGGTTGACGTCGGTCTGCTGGGCAGAAGAGAGCTCGATCTTGGCTTTCTCGGCTGCATCTTTCAGACGCTGCAGGGCCAGCTGGTCGTTGCGCAGGTCAATGCCCTGCTCGCGCTTGAACTCGTCAACCAGGTAGTTGATGACGCGGTTGTCGAAGTCTTCACCACCCAGGTGGGTGTTACCGTTGGTCGCCAGTACTTCGAAGGTGGTTTCCCCTTCGACTTCGTCGATCTCGATGATGGAGATATCGAAGGTACCGCCCCCTAAGTCATATACGGCAACCTTGCGCTCACCCTTGACCTTGTTGACGCCGTAGGCAAACGCAGCCGCAGTCGGCTCGTTGATGATGCGCTTGACGTCCAGACCGGCGATGCGACCGGCATCCTTGGTGGCCTGACGCTGGGCGTCGTTGAAGTAGGCCGGTACGGTGATGACGGCTTCGGTCACCGGCTCGCCCAGGTAGTCCTCGGCGGTCTTCTTCATCTTTTTCAGCACTTCGGCAGAGATCTGCGGCGGTGCCATTTTCTTGCCTTTCACTTCAACCCAGGCGTCACCGTTGTCGGCCTTGGCGATGGCGTAAGGCATGATTTTCAGGTCACGTTGTACTTCGTCATCTTCGAAACGACGGCCGATCAGACGCTTGATGGCGAACAGCGTGTTCTTCGGGTTGGTGATGGCTTGGCGCTTGGCCGGCTGACCAACCAGGATTTCGCCGTCATCGGCATAGGCAATGATGGACGGAGTAGTACGGTCGCCTTCCGCGTTCTCGATCACGCGAGCATGGTCGCCATCCAGAATAGCGACGCAGGAGTTGGTAGTACCCAGGTCAATACCGATGATTTTACCCATTTGACGAATCTCCAAATACTTTGAATAAACTGGCGAGGGGCTCGCCTTGATACGTTAACGGCTAGGTGGGGCCTGCCACTGTGGCTTTCAAGCTCCCGGCATCAAATTTTTTGTGCCGCCGTGGCCTTGCAACCTATATGGGGTCTCAAGTCGGCGCTTCAAGTCCGGCCCTGAAAAAACCTGCATACAGGCCACCTGACAGCCAAATGACGCCAGACACGTTTTTTTGGCGCCACATCCAACAAAAAGCCCGCCAAGCGGCGGGCTTGGTGAGAACAGCGTGATCAGTCAGCGGACTTGGAGACCATCACCATGGCCGGACGGATGACGCGGCCGTTGAGCTCGTAGCCCTTCTGCATCACGGCGATCACGGTGTTCGGCGCCACATCGGCACTGGGCACCATGCTCATGGCCTGGTGGGCATTGGGGTCAAACGGCTGGTTGGTCGGGTCCAGCGCCACCAGGCCAAACTTGCCCACGCCGCTCTGCATGGATTTCAGGGTCAGCTCGACCCCTTCAATCATCGGCTTGAGGGTGTCGTTCTCCTTGTCCGCCAGCTCGATGGCGCGCTCCAGGTTGTCCAGCACCGGCAAGAGCTCTGCGGCGAACTTCTCCAGTGCAAACTTGTGGGCTTTCTCCACGTCCTGAGCGGCACGGCGACGCAGGTTCTCCATCTCGGCGACGGCGCGAATGGCGCGCTCGCGCTCTTCCAGGGAAGCCTGCTGGGCCGCCTCCAGCTGGGCCTCCAGCTCGGCGATCCGGGCCTGCTCGGCTGTCACTTCACTGTCTACATCGGTCGGCTCGACTGGCTGGGCTTCCACTTGCTCCATCGCTTCAACCTTTTGTTCTTCGTGGCTCATGACATCTCCAATATTCAGGGGTTGCGTGTGAGGGTGGCTGGCGTTCAGACAAGCGACACGCGCCAGCAGACCCTGTGTTGGCGCTATTATGGGGACACAGCCCCGGCTTTCAAGGGGAAAAGGGCAGATCGGGCACAATGGCGCCCATCCGCGTGCCAGGCAGTCCCTTTTCGGGGCCGATTGCACCAACCACCACGGAGGCAGACAAATCCCCGGCAAAGCGCGGTATACTCCCCCCAAGACTCTCCCAGACCCGATAACCTATGGATTCTCCGTTCAAAACCGTTGCCCTCATCGGCAAGCCCCATCACGAGGGGGCCAACCAGACCCTGACCGGCCTGTACCAGTACCTGACCAGCCGCGGCTTTCGTGTGCTGCTGGAGAGCCGGGTGGCCCATACCCTGGGGCTGCTCGGGGAGAACGTGATGGATCTGGTGCAGCTCGGCGAGCAGGCGGATCTCGCCATCGTCGTCGGCGGTGACGGCAACATGCTGGGGGCCGCCCGGGTGCTGTCACGGTTCGATGTGGCGGTGATCGGGGTGAACCGGGGCAACCTCGGCTTCCTGACCGATCTCTCGCCCCAGGATTATCTGCTGCCCCTGGAGCAGGTGCTCTCGGGTCACTTCAAGAGCGAGCATCGCTTCCTGCTGGAGGCCGCCGTCTATCGCCACGGGGAGCGCAAGTCGAGCAACCTCGCGGTCAACGAGGCGGTGCTTCACCCGGGCAAGATCGCCCACATGATCGAATTCGAGGTCTACATCGACGGCAGCTTCATGTACAGCCAGCGCTCGGACGGCATCATAGTGGCGACACCCACCGGCTCCACCGCCTACTCCCTGTCGGCAGGGGGCGCCATCCTCACCCCCAAACTCAACGCCATCACGCTGGTGCCCATGTTCCCGCACACCCTGAGCAGCCGCCCCATCGTGCTGGATGCGGACAGCGAAGTGCGGCTGCTGGTCTCGCCAGACAACCAGGACGACGCCATGCAGGTGAGCTGCGACGGCCAGGTCACCCTGGCGGTCCACCCGGGGGACGAGATCCTCATCAAGAAGAGCAGCCACAAGCTTCATCTGGTGCATCCGCTGGATTACAGCTACTTCCACGTGCTGCGCAACAAGCTCGGTTGGGGCAGCAAACTCTTCTAGCCAGGCACCATCGGTGGCGAGGGTCTACCTCTCGCTGCTTTCGACCAGCCGAGGCAGTGCCGGCTCGAATGCCAGATGCACCCCGTTTCGCCCCGCTTCCTTCACCCGGTACATGGCAGCATCGGCTTTGGTCAGCATCAGTGCCAGGTCAGCCTCGGCACTGGCGCACACAACCCCAATGCTCACCGTGACCCCCTCGCACGGCAGGCAGGCCCCCTGCCGGGATCCCGTCTCTATCTGGCGGCGGATCCGGTCACAGATGTCGCGGGCCATCTGGCCGCTCACGCCGCCCATGATGATGGCGAACTCCTCGCCACCGATGCGCCCCACCAGATCATCCTTGCGTACCTCGGCCACCAGCACCCCGGCCACATAGCGAATGACCTCATCCCCGCAGCCGTGACCAAACTGGTCGTTGACCCGCTTGAAGTGATCGATGTCCAGGACCACCACGCAGCGCGTCTGGCCAGGCGTAGCCCCCTCTCCCTGCCTGAAGAGACCGCGCCGATTAAGCACCCCGGTGAGGGGATCCCGCTCCGAGAGCGCCAGCAATGCCTCCTCCGTCTCCACATAGGCCACCAGAGGCAGCAGCAACACCGAGCCGATGGTCAGCACCATGTGCATGAAGAAGATGAGATCGAGCCAGCCTCCGTCTCCCATCCGCCCTTCGGCTCCCAGCAAGAGCAGCCCCCCCCTGACTCAGCAGGATGGTGAAATGCAGCAGGTAAATGAGCGCCACCACATGGAGCACCCGCTTCTGTTGCCGGCCGAGAGAGACGATGAGGCAGGCGCACCACAGGTACAACATCGACTCCATCAGAGCCAGCACAATGCGCACGGGGGCGAGGCTGGACAGTCCCAGATAGAGCAGCAGCAACACCGCCACGCCTCCCCCCACGGCACGGGGATGCCATGCGCGCTCGTAAAGCGCACAAAAACCGGCGAGCAACAGCAGGATGCTCATGAGCGAGACCAGGCCGCCGACCCGGATGCCCAGCGCCGGATACCCTCCCAATACCCCCAGACTGAGCAGCAGGATGGAGAGGGAGAAGAGAAAAGCGGAGAGGGACCAGTACAGAAAGTTGCCTCGACCCGGCTTCAGGGAGTGGATGAACAGCATGATCAGCCCCGACATCAGGTTGATTGCCAGGGAGATCAGCAGCAGGGTCGGGGTATGGATCATCGTGACGCATCCTTGCGAAGAGGTCTGTACACAGCCCAGGCTCAACCAGGACTGTTTCGAGTGTGTCTCAGCCAGCCACTCACCACAAGAGAGCCCCTCGAGGTGGCTTCTCGCATCGCCTCAGCCCATGCCAGGTACGCAGGTTGATTTTGCAGGCCATCTGATCGGCGTCACACCCATGCCGCGGCCTTGACATCCTTGCCCTCCCCCTGTTTCGCAAAAATCCTCCCTGCCCACTTTACTGTATATAAGACCAGTATATACTGGATGCATACACAGTAATGTTGACCCATACAGGATGAGACCATGCTGACCCAGCTGACCGTCAACAACTTCGCCATCGTCAAGTTTCTCGAGCTCGATCTGCAACCGGGGATGACCTGTATCACCGGGGAGACCGGGGCGGGCAAATCCATCGCCATCGACGCTCTGGGGCTCTGCCTGGGAGAGCGCGCCGAAACCAGCATGGTGCGCCCTGGCAGCGACAAGACCGAGGTGAGTGCCCGCTTCCTGCTGGAGGGTAATCCTGCCGCCCGGGCCTGGCTCGCCACCAACGAGCTTGAAAATGACGGTGAGTGCATCGTCCGGCGGGTACTGTCTGCCGAGGGGCGCTCTCGCAGCTATATCAACGGGGTTCCCGTCCCCCTCGCCCAGCTCAGGAACCTGGGTCAACTGCTGGTCAATGTCCACGGTCAGCACGCTCACCAGATGCTGCTCAAACCCGATTACCAGCTCGCCCTGCTGGACGGCTACGCCGGTCATCATCTGCTCCTCGACGATGTTCGCCGTCACTACCAGCAGTGGCGCCAGTTGCAAAACGAGCTCAACCGGCTCAAGGCCGAGCAGCAGCAGCGGGAAGCCCGCCGTCAACTCATCGAATACCAGGTGCAGGAGCTGGACGAATTTGCCCTTCAGCCGGGGGAGTTTGAAGAGATTGAAGAGGAGCATCAGCGGCTCGCCAATGGCACCGAGCTGATGCAGGAGTGCGGGTATTGCCTCGATCTGCTCTATGACAATGAAGAGACCACCATCGCCGGTCTGCTGCAGACGGCGGTGGACAGAGCCGAGACCCTGGTCGGCATGGACAGCCGGCTTGGCAACGTGCTCGGCATGCTCAACGAAGCCCTGATCGGCGTACAGGAGAGCCACAGCGAGCTGCGCAGCTATCTCGACCGGCTGGAACTGGATCCAGAGCGCTTCAACGAGCTGGAGAGCCGCCTCTCCAAGGCCATCAACCTGGCACGCAAGCACCATGTCAAACCGGCGGAGCTGGCCCACTACCATCAGGAGCTGGCCAGCGACCTCGCACGCCTGCACTCCGACGAAGAGCGACTCGAGGGGATGGAAGACGAGCTGGCCTCGGCCCGCCAGGCCTTCGTGCAGGCCGCCGAGGCCCTGAGCCAGAGTCGCCAGCGCTATGCCGAGGAGCTTGGCGCGAAGGTAAGCGCCAGCATGCACGAACTGGCGATGCCCGATGGCCGCTTCGCCATCGAGGTGCGACCCGATGCCCAGAGCAGCCTCTCGCCCCTTGGCATCGATCGGGTGGAGTTCATGGTCACCACCAACCCGGGTCAGCCCATCCAACCCCTTGGCAAGGTGGCTTCTGGCGGCGAGCTGTCGCGTATCAGCCTCGCCATCGTGGTGATCAGCGCCCGCAAGATCTCCACCCCGACCCTTATCTTCGACGAAGTGGATGTGGGGATCAGCGGCCCGACCGCCGCCGTGGTGGGCCGCCTGTTGCGCCAG
Source organism: Aeromonas sp. Prich7-2 (assembly GCF_017939255.1). NCBI lineage: Bacteria > Pseudomonadati > Pseudomonadota > Gammaproteobacteria > Aeromonadales > Aeromonadaceae > Aeromonas > Aeromonas sp. Prich7-2. Next base: position 6,049 of record NZ_JAGKRI010000142.1, on the reverse strand, counting down.
CTCGGCGAATCCACCCAGGTGATGGTGGTCACCCACCTGCCCCAGGTGGCAGGCAAGGGTCACCAGCACATGGTGGTGAGCAAACACACCGACGGCAAGACAACGGAAACCCAGATGCAGGCGCTCACCCCGGGTGCCCGGCTCAACGAACTGGCCCGTCTGCTGGGGGGCGATCAGATCACCGACAACACCCTGGCCAACGCCCGTGAGTTGCTCGCAAGCTGACCACGGGGCGGGAGGGATGCCCTCCCGTCCATGTCGGCCCTTTCAGATTGACCGTGCCATCATCGCGCTGGCCAGTTGAAGCCTCTTGCCGACGGTGCCGGCCTGGTTGACCCATGCCGTGAGCCGCAAGCAAGAACGAGGGGCTGCCCTGGCTAATCCGCGGCACATGTCTTGATGCTCAGTCTGAACCTGCCAGCCTGGTCATCACCCAGTCGGGTTTCCATCGCCATGGTCAGGACGCCACTCATCTTCGTTGCACTCATTCATATATCGAACGGCCCCACTCCTTCATTTTCCATTCAACTCAGTCTGTTATGATGATGTAAACGGACTCGGTACCTTCAGTTGCCATCGACAGAAGGTGACGCTTGATGCAAACACACCGGGTTCGTTTGAGCTGACATTTCGCGGGAAGGGAGGATGGGAGCGCGCTTCCGCCGTCTGACCCGCACCTGCCAAGGAGAACTGCTTATGAGCCCGACCAATATTGTGCTGTTGCTGGAAGGCAAGGATTACGAGCAGGAGACACTGGCCAAGGCGAGCCGTCTGGCACAAGGGCTGGGCGCCAACCTGACCTTGTTGCACCTGACCCACAGCAGCAAGACCCGTCGCTATAGTCTGTCCCTGTCACAAGAGGAGCGCAGCCCCCAGGGCACCCTGGATGCCAAGGCGATCATCAGTGAACTCATCACCCAGCTGTCTCATCCGGTGGATTACCAGTGCCTGGTGGTGGATGACGTGGTACCGGATCTCCAGCGCTGGCTGGCCGCCCACCCCGCCGACCTCTTGCTGGTCGGCAGCCGTCATCACTGGATGGAGGGCTCGCTGGCCCGCCTGCTCCTCTACAAACTGCCCCTCGATATCCAGATCTGCCACGAGCCTCACGCCGCCTTGCTCAAAGCCGTCGGTTGACACCACAAGACCCGCTCCCTGAGCGGGTCTTCTTGTTTCTGACGCCCCGCCGTCATCCTCCCCCAGCTTGACCTCCTCCACTGCGTCACCGCCAGAACCACACGATTTCTTACACATTGCTCGCTTCTTTTTGAGGGCCATTTGCTGCACGATATGGCCCTTGCACGCCTTCGCTCGTTTCGTTCAGGTGATAAATGAAAGCTCTTCGAAAACCCGGCAAGCTCGCCCTGCTCGCCCTTGTGCTGATCCCTCTCGTCACCTGGCTGGCCTGGCCAGGCAACACACCGGACCCGGTACTGACCGCAACGGTTACCCGACAGGATGTGGAGCAGACGGTGCTCGCCAGTGGCGTACTGCAGGCCATCGAGCAGGTGGATGTGGGGGCCCAGGTCTCGGGTCAGGTCACCTATCTCGCGGTGGAAGCGGGTCAACAGGTCAAACAAGGAGAGCTGCTGGCGGAGATCGATCCCCTGATCGCCCAGAACAACCTCAAGACCGCCGAAGCGGAGCTGGCCAGCCGCCGCGCCCAGCTCAAGATCAAGCAGGCACAGCTCAAACAGAACGAGCTTGCCTGGCGCCGCCAGCAGCAAATGTTTCGGCAGGAAGCGAGCTCTCGTGCGGATCTGGAGAGCGCCGAAGCCCAGCTTGCCGTCACCCGGGCCGAGCAGCAAAGCGCCCAGGCCGACATCGACAACGCCATCATCAAGGTGGAGCGCGCCAAGACGGAGCTCGGCTACAACCGCATTCAGGCCCCCATGGATGGTACCGTCGTCTCCATCGTCACCCGGCAGGGGCAGACTCTGGCCGCCAGCCAGACGGTACCGACCCTGCTCAAGCTCGCCAATCTCGACACCATGACGGTCAAGGCCCAGATCTCCGAAGCGGACGTCACCCGTGTCAAGGCGGGCATGCCGGTCTATTTCACCCTGATAGGGGATCCGGATACTCGCTACCACGGTACCCTGCGCACGGTCGAGCTGGCCCCCACCAACATCAATGAGCAGACGGCCAGCACCACGGCCACCAGCAATGCAGCCATCTACTACTATGCCCTGTTCGATGTGCCCAACCCCGGCCATCAGTTGAGGGTCGCCATGACGACCCAGGTCACCATCGTGCTCGGCGAGCGCAAGCAGGTACTGGCCATTCCCCAGACCGCCCTCGGCAAGAAGACTGGCGACAACGAGTACGAGGTCAGCCTGCTCAAGGAGGGGGACCAGAGAGAGACCCGCCGCATCAAGACCGGCATGAAGGATGACATCAAGATTGAGGTGGTGAGCGGCCTGACCGAGCAGGAGAAGGTGATCCTGGAGCAGGGCAAACCGGCCCTGCACGATGAAGGGGAGATGGAGCCGTGAGCGAGCCCCTGATCCGTCTCAAGGGTATCGAGCGGCGCTACCAGAGCGGAGAGCACGAAGTGACCGTGCTGCACCCGCTGGATCTCGCCATCGATGCCGGGGAGATGGTGGCCATCGTCGGCGCCTCCGGCTCCGGCAAATCGACCCTGATGAACCTGCTGGGCTGCCTAGATCGCCCGAGCGGCGGCCAGTATCTGTTTCGCGGCCAAGACACAGCGACCCTGGATGCCCTCTCCCTGGCACGGCTGCGCTGCCACCACTTCGGCTTCATCTTCCAGCGCTATCACCTGCTGCCCCATCTGGATGCGGCCGCCAACGTGGAGATCCCCGCCATCTATGCCGGCACTGCCCGCCTTGATCGCCAGGCCCGAGCCCGCACCTTGCTGACCCGCCTGGGACTGCAGGATCGCAGCCACCACAGACCCGGCCAGCTCTCCGGCGGTCAGCAGCAGCGGGTCAGTATTGCCCGGGCGCTCGCCAACGGCGGCGAGGTGATCCTGGCGGACGAACCCACCGGCGCTCTCGACAGCCAGAGCGGCAAAGAGGTGATGGCCATCCTCAAGGAGCTGCACGCCCAGGGCCACACCATCATTCTGGTGACCCACGACATGGCGGTGGCAAGCCATGCGGATCGCATCATCACCCTGCGTGACGGGCGGGTAGTGGAGGACAGCGGCCATCGGGCGACCGATGACAACGCAGCCTCCCCATCCGGGGCGCCAGCCCACCCGCTGCCAGGTGACGGCAGCCAGCTGGCCGCTCCCTCTGTCGGGCAAGATGCACAGGGCACAGGCGCCGCCGTCCGCACCGCAAGCCGGGGCTGGGATCGCTACCGGGAGGCGGGGCGCATGGCCCTGCACGCCATGCTGGCCCATCGCATGCGCACCTTCCTCACCATGCTCGGCATCATCATCGGCATCGCCGCCGTGGTCAGCGTGGTGGCGCTGGGTCAGGGGGCGCGCGCCAAGGTGATCGACGACATCAACGCCATGGGCACCAACACCATCGACATCTTCCCCGGCAAGGACTGGGGAGACGAGAAGGCCGCCAGCATCCAGACCCTGAACGAGCGGGATCTCGACGCGCTGCTCGGCCAGCCCTATCTGGAGGGGGCCAGCCCCCAGATAGCGACGTCGGGCCAGCTTCGCTATCGCAACAAGACCAGCAGCGGCAGCGTGATCGGGGTCGGCAACGACTTTTTCCGGGTCAAGGGGATGACGCTCACCCAGGGGCGCCTGCTCGATGAGCGGGACATTCGCAACCGGACGGCAGTCGCCGTGGTGGATGGCAAGACCATAGAGAGCCTGCTCGGCCAGGTGGACCCGGTCGGCCAGGTGGTGCTGGTCGGCACCCTGCCGGTGCGCATCGTGGGGGTGGTCACCCAGGAGACCGGCTTTGGCCGCAGCAGCCAGTCGGTCAATGTCTGGCTCCCCTACAGCGCCGTCATGAGCCGTCTCCTCTCCCAGCAGCACTTCACCCAGATCACCATCCGGGTCAAGGACGGCGTCCAGCCCGCCCTGGCCGAGCAGGCGGCAGTCGCCCTGCTGACCCAGCGCCACGGCGTGAAAGACTTCTTCACCTTCAGCAGCGACAGCATCGTCAAATCGGTGGAGAAGACCACCGCCACCCTGACACTGCTGGTCTCCGCCATCGCGGTGATCTCCCTCATCGTCGGCGGCGTCGGGGTGATGAACATCATGCTGGTCTCGGTGGTGGAGCGCACCCGGGAGATAGGGATCCGCATCGCCGTCGGCTCCCGCCAGTCCGACATATTGCAACAGTTCCTCATCGAGGCGGTGATGGTCAGCCTGCTGGGGGGGCTGCTCGGTATCGGCCTCGCCCTGCTCATCGGCGCTCTCTTCTCCCTGCTCGTGGAAAGCTTCCAGATGCGCTTCTCGCTCTTCTCCATCCTGATGGCCTTCGGGTGCTCCTCCCTCATCGGGATCCTGTTTGGTTACCTGCCCGCCCGCAATGCGGCCAGGCTCGATCCGGTGGAGGCACTGGCGAGGGAATGACGATGCACAACCTATCAAGGCTCGGGCTAAGCCTGATGCTCACCGCCAGCCTCGGTGCCTGCAGCCAGCAGAGCACCTATCACAGACCCGATCTCGACGTGGCGCCAGCATGGCAACAGGAGAGCCGGGGTCTCACCGCGCAGCAGGCTGGCCCATGGTGGCAGGGATTCCAGGATCCCGCGCTCGATCGCCTGGTCGAGGCGGTACTGGCCGCCAACCCGGACATGCGGGTGGCCGGGCTCAAGCTCAAGAATGCCCTGCTCGGCGCCGATCTGGCTGACACCAACCTCACCCCCTCGGTCAGCGCCAATCTCGGGGCCAGCGGCACCAAGAACATGAAAGATGGCAGCGCCAGCAGCAACCTGGGCCCCTCCCTCAACCTCAGCTACGAGGTGGATCTCTGGGGCAGACTGGCCGCGGCAAGGGATCAGGCGAGCTGGGAGGCACAGGCCAGCAAACAGGATCTGGCCGCCACCCGGTTGCTGCTCATCGGCAAGACCCTGGAGCAATACTGGCAACTGGCCTACCTCGGCTCGGCCATTACCCTGGGCACCCAGCAACTGGCCAATCTGGAGCGCATTGAACGCCTGACCCGCGCCAAATACGAGGCGGGCGCCGTGACCCGACTCGATCTGGTACAGGCCAGCCAGCAGAAGGCGGGCAAGCAGGCGGAGCTCGCCACCCTCACCCAGCAACGGGCACAGGCGGGCAATGCTCTTCGCCTGCTGCTGGGCCGCAGCAGCGGGCCGCTCGCTGACGCTCCCGACGCCCTGATCATGGGCCCGATCCCGTCCCTGGCGGCTGGCATCCCCGCCGATGTGCTGGCCCGGCGGCCCGATGTGCGCGCCGCCGAACTCAGGCTGCGCAAGACCCTTGCGAGGGGAGACGAGATCCGCACCGGCTTTTATCCCACCCTGAGCCTGACCGGCGGTGCCAGCACCACCTCGGATACCCTGACCCAAGTGCTGCAAAATCCGGTCGGCACCCTGGGCGCCACGCTGGCGCTCCCTTTCCTCGAGTACAACAAGACCCGGCTCTCCATCGCCAGCACCGACATCGACTACCAGATTGCCGAAACCGAGTTTCGCAAGCAGCTCTATACTGCGCTGCTGGAAGTGGAGGATGGCCTGGCCGCCCGTCAGCAAGGGGATCAGCGGCTGCGCTATCTGGAGCAGCAGAGGGCCTATGCCCGGGAGGCCGAGAGGCTGGCAGGCGCCCGTTTTCTGGCCGGTGCCACTGGGGTGCAACCCTGGCTGGATGAGCAGAACCGCCTGTGGGATGCCGAGCTCGCTCTGCTGGCACAGCAGCAGGCCCAGCTCAACAACATGGCAGGCATCTATCGGGCGCTGGGGGGAAGCGATCGAACCTGACCCAGGCAGAGAGTGTGGGATCGCGTTGACATCCTCCCCCACCTTAGCGCTTCGCGTCACAGGAGGGGGATTCCCATTACTGGGTGATAGCTGCTCGCGCAGTACCGGGTTCCTGCTTCATCGGGCGGCCTGATTGCACCACGCCTCCACAGGCTAAAACGGCGTGTCC
>NZ_JAGKRI010000014.1:0-50924 GCF_017939255.1 Aeromonas sp. Prich7-2 | reverse complement strand
TGGACAAACAGGCAGAGCAGTTCAAGTTACCCGCCCGCCGAGAACGAAGTTACCCAAGGTGCATCAAAGCCAAACCACAGAAGTATGCGACGAGAAAACCTAGTAAAAACAATGCCAGTCAGGCTTAACTGACTGGCATTAGGCCATTGGCCTCTCTTTTTTGCCTCTATGCAGCACATCTGACTCCCCCTGACGGCCTTCAGAGCCAGGGCAGGGTCGCAGACGGGGCGGGCGTTCCCTGGTTGAGCAGCGCCAGCTGCACCGTCTCCCGGCTCACATGGGGGGCATAGAGGTGGATGAAGTCGTACATGTAGTCCCGCAGGTGGGCGTGCCTGCGCAGGCACACATGGGCCACGCTCGAGGCGATCATATGATCGATGTTGAGGCAGACCAGGCTCTCCCTGTCCCCTTCGTCGAACGCCGAGGTGGCGATCACCCCGACTCCCATCCCCAGGCGCACATAGTGCTTGATGATGTCGCTGTCGGTGGCCGTCAGCACGATGCGGGGGCTGAGGCCATGGCGTCCGAACGCCTTGTCCATCTTGGAGCGGCCGGTGAAACCGAACACATAGGTGATGAGGGGATACCGGGCCAGATCCGCCATGGCCAGCGGCTGGCAGTCCAGCAGCGGATGGCCGTGGGGCACCACCACTCTGCGCCCCCAGCGATAGCAGGGCACGGTCGCCAGCTCGTCGAACAGGTGCATGGACTCGGTGGCGATGGCCATCTCCACATCCCCGTTTTGCGCCATCTGCGCCAGTTGGGCAGGGGCTCCCTGATGCAGCTGGATGCTCACCTCGGGGTAGCGGCGGGAGAATTCGGTAATGACCGCCGGCAGCTTGTAGCGGGTCATGGTGTGGGTGGTGGCGATGCGCAGCACCCCGCTGGTGGCCAGCTGATCCCCGAGGGAAAGCTGACCAATCTGCTCCACCTGGGCCACCACTCCCCTGGCCAGCTCCATCACCTGCTCCCCCATGGGGGTCAGGCCCGCCAGGTTCTTGCCCTTGCGGGTAAACAGCGCCAGCCCCAGCTCCTCTTCCAGCATCTTCATCTGCTTGCTGAGGGTCGGCTGGGAGGTATAGAGCTTCTCCGCCGTCGCCGAGATGTTGAAGTTGTTCTTCACTATCTCGGTGAAGTTCTTGAGCCGGGCGATGTTCATCAGGGCGCCAGGCGCTCGATGTGCCAGCCGTCCCCCTCGCGGGTGTAATAGAAGCGATCGTGCAGACGATGCTCCCCGCCCTGCCAGAACTCGACGGTGTCGATGCGTACCCGGAAACCACCCCAGAAGCTCGGCAGCGGCACCTCGCCATTGGCAAACTTCTGCTTGAGTTCGAGGAACTTGGCCTCCAGCACGCCACGGGCCGAGATGCGGGTCGACTGTTTGGAGACCCAGGCGGCGATCTGGCTATCCTTGGGACGGCTGTGGAAATACTTCATCACCTCGAAGGTGCTCATCTTCTCCACCCGACCGGTCACGTGTACCTGTCTGTCCAGGGTGTGCCAGGGGAAGAGCAGGCTGATGCGGGGGTTGCCCTCCAGCTGATGCGCCTTGCGGCTGCCCATGTTGGTGTAGAACACCATGCCTTCGGCATCGTAGTGCTTGAGCAGCACGGTGCGCTGCCAGGGCTGGCCATCGGCATCCACGGTGCCCACCACCATGGCGGTGGGATCGGTCAGTTTGGCCTCGCACGCCTGGGCCAGCCACTTCTCGAACAGGGCGAGGGGCTCGGCCGGCAGATCGGCCCGGTGCAGTCCACCCCTGGTGTATTCGCGACGCAGATCAGCCACATCCATCATCTTGATTTTCCTTCTCTCTTTCTCTGCCGCCCGTGCGGCGATCGGTGCAGGCATTGTGCGACGAGCGCGCCATGGGTACAAGCCTCGGGGCGGCCAAATGGCGGAGCAAAAAAAGAGGGAGGCTCATGCCTCCCTCTTTATGCCGATGACCGTCAGCCTACTGCTTGCCGTCAACCGGCGGGCAATGGGCCAGCATGCGCCGGTTGTAGTCCGCCGCATAGGCGCTCAGCCTGGCGTGGGCCTCCTTCTGATCCGGCTTGATGACATCCCCGAATCCATCGAGATAGCGCACGCCGCAGCGCGCCTTGGCCGCCGCCTGCTGATCCGCCGCGATCCCGGGCGCCACCTCGCCGCGCCCTGCCCGCACGATCAGCCGGTAATCCTGCCTGGCGAGGCTGGCGCTGACCGCCTGCTCCAGGGTGTCTGCATCGACCTGACAACCGCCGAGCAGGGTGAGCAGCAGCACCCCGGCCAGTCTCATGCCCGCCTCCGCTGCCAGCCCAGCAACGCCAGGGCCAGGGTCCAGAAGCCGAGGGCACCGCCGCCACCGCTTCCCCCCTCTTCACCGCGCTGGGTGACCGAGAGCTTGAGGGGACTGATGGCGAAGAAGATGTTGTCGCTGCACGCCACCTTCAAGCGGGCAGTGCCATCCTGGCCCGCCGGGATGGTGACGCTCGCCGAGCCCGAGTTGGGTTTGCCGCTGGCAAGGGGAGTCCAGTTTGCCCCCTCGTCCCGGGTCATGAAGAGATCCACCTTGCTGCAGTTGATGGGGGCGGCATTGGTGCCGGCCACTTCCCAACTGATGGTCTGCGTCTTGCCCGCCCCCAGGGGGGTCACCACCGGGCTGGTCAGGGCGAAGGCCTTGCCGGTGTTGACCACCTGGATCTTCATGTCATCGCTGGCGACACCGCCCTTGCCGTCCCGCGCCGTGAGGCGGAAGTTCAGGTCCCGGTTGGTGGCAGGCCAGGCCTCCCCTATCGCCAGGGTGTTGGTGAGCAGGGAGGTGAGACTCGGCAGGGTGCGCTCCGGCACGCTGGTCGGCGCCACGAAACGGAACAGCGGGCGGCTGCCGTCGTCCACCATGGTGGCCGGGCTGCTCGACTCCGTCCCCAGATCGATCTGCTCCCAGGTGTAATTCAGCGGATCGCTGTCAAGATCGGCCCCCGCCCCCTTGAGCACGAAGGGGGTGTTGGCAGGGATGACGTAGTCATTGCCTGCCGCCACCTGGGGCGCATTGTTGACCAGCGCCAACGGGGTGCCGCAATTTGGCTCCGTGGCCATGTGGGCCCGCATCTGCTCGATGGACTTGCTGTGGAAATAGGGCTCGCTGTGGGGCTGCAGATCTTCGTCTCCGCAGATCCCCGCATAGGCCATGATGGAGCTGCCGCTGCCCGGCTCCCAGGCTTGGCTTGCCTCCCGGTTGCCGCCGCCACAACTGCCTGTGGTGCCGTTGAAGGTGTGGTCTGCCCCGAACTGGTGACCAATCTCGTGGGCCACGTAGTCGATGAAGAAGGCATCCCCCACCGGCTCGGAGGAGCCCGTCATCCCCGCCGATTTGTCAGGGGTGCAGAGTACGCCCAGTCCCGCCAGGCCGCCGCCACCGGTGTTGACCACATGGCCGATGTCGAAGGCCCCCAGACCCTTGGTCAGGGCATCGGCCTGCACCTGCATGTTGGCATCGACATCGCCGTCATCATTGTTGAAGGGATCGTTCGCCACGTCGGTGAAGATGATGGTGTCGTTGCCGCTGGCCAGCTGGAATTCGGCCGCCACGTCACGCTGGTAGACCTCGTTGACCCGGTTGAGCAGGGTGGTGATGGCGCCAAGACCCGCCTCCACGGTACCGCCGTGATACTGGGTATACTCCCCCGCCGCCGAGATGGCGATGACATAACGCTTGCGCTCGTTGCCATCCACCAGCACCTGGCGGGCCAGCTTTTTGGCCTCGCCCCCAATCACCTTGTCCGCCTCTTCTTCCAGCCGGCTGTGGGCATCCTGCTGGTAATAGACGGCATAGCCTTCCCCGTTGCGAAGGGGATCGACGAACACCATCTTCCCTTCATGGCTGAACATGGCGTGGAATCCCTGGGGACCGAGATCGAAGCGCCCGGTCTCGCCCGGCGCCGCTTCGTTGTACCCCTTGAAGGCCAGGATATCGGGATATTTGGCGGCCAGATCCGCCGGCAGCAGATCATAGGGTTGCAGGCTGAAGGTCACCTCCTTGCCATCCGGCAGGGGCAGAGTCAGGCGGCGCTCGCCCCCCTTCAGGGCAGCCAGGTAATCGGTGGAGACGGTGACGATACGATACTGGCTGGCCCTCACCTCGTACCCATCGGCGGCGGTGGCCCGCGCCGTGACCGTATGCCACTCGCCGGCCATCAGATTGCCGGACGTCATCAGACCCGCCACCAGCACCGCCAGCGGAGAATATTTCATCAACTGCATCTTTTTAATTCCTTTTTAAACGGATTCACCTGAACTGCCACGGCATCATTTGCCCGCTGGTCCGATTAGTCCAGCAACATCCTCTGTACATTCCCCGAATGGGGAAGGTTGCACCAATGCAGACTAGCCCCTATCATGGCGCGGATTTGTCCGTTCCAGAACCCCTCTTCGACGGGGCCGGTTCACTCTTTCTTTGGCCAAGGTTAATCTCATGCTCAAGTCCCCACTGTTGCCCCGTTTCGGGGATCTGGTCGTTGCCATCGTTGACGATGTGCTGGGTCAGGGTCTTACCCTCGACCGCGCCTATGCACGTCACTTCTCCGGCATCGAACTCAAACCGCAAGAACAGGCAAGGATTGCCCTGGTCACCGGCGATCTGCTGCGCCGCCTCAGCCTCTACTGCTTCCTCACCGGCATCCAGGTCCGTCAGGCGGAGAAGAATGTCTGGCCGCTGCTGCACAGCTGGCACGCCTTCCACAAGATAGATCAGCCCAACCACCCGACCATGGATCGCTTCAACGAGGAGGCGTTCCGCCGCCGCCTGACCGAGGCCAAGAAGAACCCCGTGCTGATGGACGGCTGCCCTGCCTGGCTGGAAAAACTCGGCAGCGAGCAACTGGGCGACGCCTGGCCGGCCGAGCGTGCCGCCCTGGCCTGGATGCCCAAGCGTTACCTGCGGGTCAACACCCTCAAGTGCACCCGGGACGAGCTGCAAGCCATGCTGGCCAAAGAGCATGTCACCACAGTGCCCGTCGACGGAGTGGAGACCGCCCTGCAAGTGACCTCGGACGCCGCCCTGTTCCGTACCCAGGCCTTTGCCGACGGCTGCTTCGAGCAGCAGGATGCCGGCTCCCAGCTGGTGGCCGCGGCCCTCGACGTCAAGCCCGGCATGCGAGTCATCGACGCCTGTGCCGGTGCCGGCGGCAAGACCCTGCACCTGGCCGCCATGATGCAGGGCAAGGGCCGTCTGCTGGCCATGGACGTGGAAGAGTGGAAACTGGAGAACCTCAAGCAGCGCGCCCGCCGCGCCGGTGCCCACAACGTGGAGACCCGGGTCATCACCAGCAGCAAGACCGTCAAGCGCCTTAAAGAAAGCGCCGATCGCGTGCTGCTGGACGTCCCCTGCTCCGGCCTTGGCGTGCTCAAGCGCAACCCGGATGCCAAGTGGCGCGACACCGCCGAGCGCCTGCCGGTGCTGGTCGCCCTGCAAGAGGAGATCCTGCAGCGCTACAGCCAGATGGTGAAGGTGGGCGGCCTGCTGGTCTACGCCACCTGCTCCATCCTGCCCGAGGAGAACCGCCAGCAGGTGGACAAGTTCCTCGCCGCCAACGAGCACTTCCGCCTGATCGGCGATCACAACGTCAGCCCGGCCGAGACCGGCTTCGACGGCTTCTACATGGCGCGCCTCGAGCGCATCGCCTGATGTCTGTCGTGGGCACAAAGAAAAGGGGAGCCAGTGGCTCCCCTTTTTGCATGGTATGAATGCGGCCTTATTCGGCGGCAGCGTCATCCTGCTTGTGCTTGGCGGCAGTTTCCTTGATCAGGGTCTGCAGCTCGCCGGCCTGGAACATCTCGATCATGATGTCGCAACCACCGACCAGCTCGCCCTCGACCCACAGTTGCGGGAAGGTGGGCCAGTTGGCGAATTTCGGCAGCTCGGCGCGGATGTCCGGGTTCTGCAGGATGTCGACATAGGCGAAAGGCTCGCCGCAGGACATCAGGGCCTGGGAGGCCTGGGCAGAGAAACCGCAGCTGGGCAGCTTGGGGGATCCCTTCATGTAGAGGATGATGGGATTCTCAGCCAACTGCTGTTTGATCTTTTCAATAGTTTCCATAAATGCCTCACTGGAGCGATTTCGGCGGCCATTCTACTGCAATCCGGGCAGACCACAAACTGGCAAACCGTTGCGAATGAAAGAAGTCATGCATCAATACGCCGCAGCTTGATCCGGATCATGGCAAGAATCAAGGGTTGTTCGCCCATCTTTGATACTGCTACAATCGACGGGCTTTGGGCCGTCTGGCCCCCTCATTTCAAGAACAATTCTTTTCAAGATAGAAAAGAGTACGCAATGTCTTGCAACCGTCGCCTTCGCACGGACCAGCCAATGGAGAGTAGAAAATGGCTTTCGAACTTCCCGCTCTGCCCTATGCAATCAATGCTCTGGAACCGCACATCTCCCAGGAAACCCTGGAATACCACCATGGCAAGCACCACAACACCTACGTGGTCAACCTGAACAACCTGGTGCCGGGTACCGAGTTTGAAGGCAAGTCTCTGGAAGAGATCATCAAGACCTCCACTGGTGGCGTCTTCAACAACGCTGCCCAGATCTGGAACCACACCTTCTACTGGCACTGCCTCTCCCCGAACGGCGGTGGCGAACCCACTGGCGCCCTGGCCGATGCCATCACCAAGGCCTTCGGCTCCTTCGCCGAGTTCAAGGATGCGTTCACCAAGTCTGCCATCGGCAACTTCGGCTCCAGCTGGACCTGGCTGGTGAAAAAGGCTGACGGCTCCCTGGCCATCGTCAACACCTCCAACGCCGGTTGCCCGCTGACCGAAGCCGGTACCACCCCGCTGCTGACCGTCGACCTGTGGGAACACGCCTACTACATCGATTTCCGCAACCTGCGTCCGAAGTACATGGAAACCTTCTGGGCCCTGGTCAACTGGGAATTCGTGGCCAAGAACCTGGCTGCCTGATAAGCCTTTCTTGCCAAAACGCCCCGCACTTGCGGGGCGTTTTTTTATGGTCGAATACCTGCCATCGACAACAAAGGCGCCCGCAGGCGCCTTGTGGAAGATGACCGTGCTTACTGGTCTATCTCGTCCATGTAATCGTCGAGGTTGCCATCATCCGCCGCCTCTGGTTTCTGCTCCTGGAGCTCGGGTTTGCGGCCCGTCACCTTGCCATCGTTGTACTGCAAGTAGAAGTCCTTGGTCAGGGCGTAAGGATCCAGCGCGTTGTCGATGATGCGCTCCTGATCGATCAGCTTGGAGCGTGTACCGAGGCCATCCAGCGCCCAGTGCACTACCTTCAGCGGGAAGGTCAGCAGGGCATAGGGGAAGTAGATGGTATCAATGGTATCCCCTACCAGTTGCCGGGTGGTGGTGGGACCGTAGACCGGCACCATCAGATAGGCGCCATCCCCGATGTCGGCCTTGCCGAGCACGGTGTCCATCTCCAGCGTGTTGCGAGCCAGGCCCGCATGCTTGGCCACATCGAACAGACCGAGCAGGCCCACAGTGGTGTTGAGGGTGAAGCGGCCCAGGTTGGTACCGGCCCCTTTCAGATCACCCACCAGCAGGTGGTTTACCATGCTGCTCGGCTCGTCGAAGTTGTCCACGAAATTCTCGATGCTGTCCCTCACCCCTTGCGGGACATAGCGGGCATAGCCGTGTACCACGGGGCGCGCCACATAGGGCTCCAGCACGTCATAGTTGACGGCCCACATGGCACGGTTGGGCCCCTGGAAGGGGTCGCGAGGATCGCTGGCCGTGCTGGATGCCCCGGGGCGGCTCGGGGTCTCGCCGAGATCCAGGCTCTCCGGGCCCGGCTTGGGAGGCCCGCCCGCACAGCCCGCGAGCAGCAATGCCACCGCCAATGCTCCTGAACGCAGATACATATGAAAGTCCTAAGATTTTTTTGGGTATTGATATGAATTATACAGGGGACCCACCCCAAGGGGTGGGCCAAAAGCGTATTAGAGGGCGTGATCGATGCGGATGTCAATCGGCGCTGTGGGGATGGTGCTGGTCGGCACGGTGACCGAAACCCCTTCAAAGGCGCCTTCCTTGTTCATGACGTTGCCGCCCCGGGAGAGGCGCGCCTTGAACTGCAGCTCGGCATGGGCCGCCAGCTTGCTCCCCTCCATCATGGCATCCCCGTCCCCCAGGGAGAGGGTGAGCGGGAGATGCGGGCCTGCAATGCGCTTGACCGCGATGGGCATGGGCGGACCGTTGGGGATCACCGCAAAGACGAACAGATGGGCATCTTCCGGCATCTTTATACCCGGCGCCAGGGTGATGTGCAGGGGGAACTCCCCCTCTTTCACCGCCAGCACCCCGGCTTGTGCCTGGCCTTCGGCAGACGGGGTGGTCACGGCGATGCCACGCTGGCCAAGCTGCTGCCTGGCGTACTCCATGGAGCGCTCCACCATGGTGTAGCGGGCCGAGCCCGGCTCCAGCAGCGGCAACATCCCCTGCCAGCGGTCGAGGGCGGTCTGGAAATCCTCTTTTTGCAGGGCCATGAAGGCGTGGACGGAGCGGGCCTCGATGTTGGCCGGGTCCTCGGCAATGACCGCCTGCAACAGTTGATCCGCACGGGCTTCCTCCCCCGTCATCATCAGGGCCTGGGCATAGGGCACCGCCACCATGGCCTTCTGGGGCGCGAGGGCGTAGGCACGCTCCAGCGCCTCGCGGGCCATCTCGGGATCATTGCCATCCAGGGTCAGGCGCCCCAGCAGCAGCCAGCCACGGTAGTCGTTCGGTTCTTCTTTCAGCCGGGTTCGCAGGGCCAGGGTGAAGTCCAGCAGATCCTGCTCGGTCACCCGGGCATCACGCTCCACCAGGATGCGATTGCTGAGCTCCCCCAACCGGCTGCTGGCATCCTGCCAGCGGCTCACCTCCTGCCAGGCGCCGAGCTTGGCGTAGAGGCCGATGCTCACCACCGCCAGCACCAGCACACCGGGGATCCAGATCAGGCTCTTGCCGCCACGGGCGGTCTGCTCCACGTCGGGAATGTCGTCCAGGAGGCTGCGCTGCAGCTCCACCAGGGATTCCGGCTCCTCCGCCAGTATCCCCTGCTCCCGCTCCTCCCCTATCTCCAGCAGGCGCTGGCGATAGAGCTGCTTGTTGAGGGCCGAGCGACTGATGCTCTGCCTGCCCTCGCCGCGCCAGAGCGGCACGATCAGCGCCAGGCTCGCCAGCACCAGCAGGGCCGCACCCAGTATCCAGAATGGGGTCATGGTTTATCTTCCTCTTTGAGCAGGGCGGACAGCCTGGCCTGCTCTTCTGCACTCAGGGTGCCTTCAGGCTGTTGCAAGGGAGCAGGGGCATGGCGGCGGCTTCGCACCACCACGGTGACGACGCCAATCACGATGACCAGCAAGGGGCCAAGCCAGAGGATCAGGGTCGAGGCCATCAGGGGGGGATCATAGAGAATGAAGTTGCCGTAGCGGGCCACCATGTAGTCCACCACTTCCTGCTTCTCCTTGCCCTCGCGCACCATCTGGTAGGTCTTGTCCCGCAGATCCTTGGCGAGCCCGGCGTTGGAGTCCGCGATGTCCTGGTTCTGGCACTTGGGGCAGCGCAGCTCCTTAGTCAGCTCGCGAAAGGTCTGCTCCTGGGCGTCGCTCTCGAAGGTGTAGACATCGATGGCGGCGCGGGCCTGTCCGGCACAGACGAGACCGGCCAGCAGCAACAGGGATGCAATCAGTGTTTTCATCGGGGAGGCCTCACTTCATGGCATCAAAGATGGGTTTGAGGGTACTGGCCCAGACGTCTGGGTTGATGTCCCCCACGTGGCGATAGCGGATGATGCCCTGGCTGTCGATGAAGAAGGTCTCGGGCGCGCCATAGACACCGAGATCCAGCCCCAGCATGCCGTCCGGATCGTAGAGGTTGACCTGGTAGGGATTGCCAAGCTCCGCCAGCCACTTGATGGCCTTGTCACGCTCATCCTTGTAGTTCATGCCAACGATGTAGATCCCCTGCCCCGCCAGCTCCTTGAGGTAGGTGTGTTCCCCGTAACAGGTCGGGCACCAGGTGGCCCAGACGTTGAGCAGCATGGGGCGCCCCTTGAGGATACTCCTGTCGTGCTGCTTGCCCAGGTCATAGATGTCCTGCAGGGTAAACACGGGCACCTCCTTGTCCACCATCACGGATTCGAGCTTGGTGGGATCGGAGTAGAGCCCCTTGAACAGAAACACGGCCCCCATCAGGAAGATGATGAAGGGCAGCAGATAGAGCCAGGTCTTCTTGTTCATGCCTTGGCCTCCTCGTCACGACGTCCGAAGCGGTAGCGCTTGTCCAGCATGGCCAGCACGCCGCCGAGGGCCATGAAGACGCCGCCGAACCAGATCCAGCGCACGAAGGGCTTGTAGTAGATCCGTACCGCCCAGGCGCCGTTGTCGAGCTGCTCGCCGAGCGCCGCATAGAGATCCCGGGTAACACCCGCATCGATGGCCGCCTCGGTCATCGGCATGCGGCTCACGGTGTACATCCGCTTCTCGGGTTTGAGCAGGGCTACCTGCTTGCCATCCCGGTGCACTTCCAGCACGCCCTTGAAACCGTCGTAGTTGGGGCCGTTCTTCTCCTTGATGCCGGTGAAGACGAACTCGTAATCGG
Source organism: Aeromonas sp. Prich7-2 (assembly GCF_017939255.1). Lineage (NCBI taxonomy): Bacteria > Pseudomonadati > Pseudomonadota > Gammaproteobacteria > Aeromonadales > Aeromonadaceae > Aeromonas > Aeromonas sp. Prich7-2. Next base: position 40,330 of record NZ_JAGKRI010000014.1, on the reverse strand, counting down.
CGAACTGGACGCGATCGCCGGCCTGCATCCGCAGGTCCTTCTCGATGCTGTAGTTCTGGGTGCAGGCGATGCCGATGATGCTGACCGCGAGCCCCACGTGCCCCAGGATCATGGCCCAGTGGCTGTTGCCAAGCTTGCGCACGCCGGTGGCAAAACCGTGTTTGTGGGTGGCCCGCGCCCAGGTCTCCTGCACGCTGGTGACGATGACCCAGACGCCAAGCCCGATACCGAGCGCAGCCCAGGGTTTGAACGCCTCGGCAAAGAGTTTGGGCAACAGCAGAGCCGCGGCCAGGCTCAGCACCAGGGCGAGCATCACCTTGCCCTTGAGCTCACCGAGATCCTGGCGGCGCCAGCGGAACAGGGGGCCCACCCCCAGCAGCAGGGCGAAGGGGATGATGAGCCAGCTGTAGATGTGGTTGAAGAAGGGGGTGCCGATGGAGATGCTGCCAAGCCCCAGCTCCTTGTGCACCAGGGGCAACAGGGTGCCGAGCAGCACGGTGAGCAGGCCCGCCACCAGCAGGATGTTGTTGCCAAGGAGCAGGGTCTCGCGGCTCCACAGCTCATGCTTGCCGTGGCTCTTCACCTGGGAGCCCTTGAAGGCGAACAGCAGCAGGGAGCTGCCTATCACCGCCAGCAGGAAGCCCAGGATGAACAGACCCCGGGTCGGGTCCGAGGCAAACGCATGGACCGACACCAGCACGCCGGAACGCACCAGGAAGGTGCCGAGCAGACTCAGGGAGAAGGCCGAGAGCGCCAGCAGCACGGTCCAGGCCTTGAAGGTGGCGCGCTTCTCGCTCACCGCGAGGGAGTGGAGCAGGGCCGTGCCCGCCAGCCAGGGCATGAAGGAGGCGTTTTCCACCGGGTCCCAGAACCACCAGCCGCCCCAGCCGAGTTCATAATAGGCCCACCAGGAACCGAGCACGATGCCCAGCGTCAGGAAGACCCAGGCCGCCATGGTCCAGGGACGGGACCAGCGCGCCCAGGTGGCGTCCAGACGCCCCGTCATCAGGGAGGCGATGGCGAAGGCGAAGGCCACCGAGAAGCCCACGTAGCCCATGTAGAGCATGGGGGGGTGGAAGATGAGACCGGGATCCTGCAGCAGCGGATTGAGATCCCGCCCGTCCACCGGGAAATACGGCAGGGTGCGGGTGAAAGGATCCGAGGTGAACAGCACGAAGGCGGTGAAGCCCACCGAGATAAGGCCGAGCACCCCGAGTACCCGCGCCACTGCATCGAGCGGCAGGCGGCGGCTGAAGAGGGCTACCGCCGCCGTCCAGCCTCCCAGGGTCAGCACCCAGAGCAGCAGCGAGCCTTCATGGGCTCCCCACACCGCCGAGATGCGGTATTGCAGGGGCAGCAGGCTGTTGGAGTTGGTGGCCACGTACTGCACGGTGAAGTCGTTGTCGATAAAGGCCCAGGTGAGGCAGAGAAACGACAGCAGCAGCAGCAGGAACTGGCTGTAGGCGAGCGGGCGGGCCGCCGACATCATGCCAAGACGACCGAGATGGGCCCCGATCAGCGGGTAACTGCCCAGCAGCAGGGCGGTGGCGAAGGCCAGGATCAGTGAGAACTGCCCTAATTCCGGGATCATTGACTATTCCCTCTCGATTGCACGGAGAAACCTGCCGATTTGGCGGTATAAAGAAGTGAATTCTTGGCGCATACCGGCATCATTGCTTGGCTCCCTGCAACTGCGCCTCTGTGTATTCGGGCTTGAAGTGCATGCCGTTGGTGGCGTCGGCCACTTCCGGCGGCATGTAGTTCTCGTCGTGCTTGGCCAGCACCTCGAAGGCGGCGACCGTGGTGGCATCCTTGAGGGTGCCCTGGGCGACGATCCCCTGCCCTTCCCGGAAGAGATCCGGCAGGATGCCGTCAAACTCCACCGTCACCAGATGGCCGCCGTTGTCCACCAGCTTGAAGGCTACCTTGAGGCTCTGGGGATCCCGCACCACAGACCCCGGCACCACCAGGCCACCGATGCGCAGGCGCTGCCCCTCCTCGGGCTTGATCTTCTCCGGCCCCTTCCCTTCCACCAGCTCGCTCGGGGTGTAGAAGAGGTCGATGTTCTGGCTCAGGGCATAGAGCACCAGGCCAGTCACGCTGACAAGGCCCAGGCTGATGGCCAGGATGATGGTGAGGCGTTTCTTGCGGCGCGGGTTCATAGGGTGTTCTCCATCTGCTGGGCCGCCTTGCGGCGTGCCTCCCGAGCCTGCTTGTTGCGCAGTTCGCCGAGCAGGCTGCGGGTCTTCAATCGGGTGGAAATGACGATGCCGACCAGGCAGAGCAGGGTCAGACCGAAGGAGAGCCAGACGTAGAAGGCATAGCCTCCCATGGCCATGAAATCACTGAACGAGGCAAAGTGCATGCTTACTTCTCCTGCCTGGCGATGTCGGCGACCCAGGGGCGGTGCCACTCCCGCATCAGCAGCTCATTGCGAAAACGCATCAGGGTCAGGGCACCGAGAAACGCGGCGAACGCCAGGATCATGATGAGCAGCGGCCACAGCATCTCGGGGGAGATGGAGGGTTTGTCAAACTTGGTGATGGTGGCCCCCTGGTGCAGGGTGTTCCACCACTCCACCGAGTAGTGGATGATGGGCAGGTTGATCACCCCGACCAGCGCCAGGATGCCGGCGGCGCGGCCCGCCACCACCTTGTCGCTGAAGGCGTTGTAGAGGGCGATGACACCCAGATAGAGGAACAGCAGGATGAGCTCGGAGGTGAGCCGGGCATCCCACACCCACCAGGTGCCCCACATGGGTTTGCCCCAGGCGGCGCCGGTAAAGAGGGCAATGAAGGTGAAGACGGCCCCCACCGGGGCGATGGCCGCCACCGTCATGTCTGCCATGCGCAGTTGCCACACCAGGCCAATGAAGGCGGCCACCGCCATGGTGGAGTAGGCGCCCATGGAGAGGATGGCGGAAGGCACATGGATATAGATGATCCTGAAAGAGTCGCCCTGCTGGTAATCGGCGGGTGCGAAAGCCAGCCCCCAGACGGTGCCGATGATGAAGGCGAGCAGGCTTGTCACGGCAAACCAGGGCAGCAGGGTGCCGGCCAGCCCATAGGCGCGCTCGGGTTTGGCATAAGGGTGCAACCATTTCCACATAGCTCACGAAACCTTTCAGTTATTAATTTTTAAGTGGCGAGGGCTACCATACCCATGGGGGAAAAACATCATATCCCCCGAAAGCAATAAGCAGCCATCCCCTTGATCTATCTCAACTATCTCGCCCCTAACAAGGCTTCAAACGAAAATCTTTTCACCAAATCAATCAGTTGACACTCACCCGCAACGCCGCCGAGATGGCCAGGGGCGTCAGGGTCAATGCCCCCACCAGCATGGCCCCCAGGATGGCGAGCTGACCGGCATAGGGCAGTCCCATGCTCGCCGCGTCGATGGCGGACGTGGCGAAGATAAGCACCGGAATATAGAGCGGCAGCAGCAACAGGCTGAGCAGCACGCCCCCCTTGCGCAGCCCTGCGGTCAGCGCCACTCCGACCGCCCCGAGCAGGCTCAGCACCGGCGTACCGAGCGCCAGGGTGGCCACCACGGCCAGATAGGTCTTCAGCTCCAGGGAGAGCAGGATGGCGAGCAAGGGGGAGACCAGCAACAGCGGCAGACCGGTCAGCAACCAGTGAGCGATTACTTTGGCCAGGGCCAGCAACCCCAGGGGATGAGGCATCAGCATCATCTGCTCCAGGGCGCCGTCACTGAAGTCGTCACGAAACAGCCGCTCCAGGGAGAGCATGGCCGCCAGCAGGGCCGCCACCCAGATGATGCCGGGAGCGATGCGGGCCAGCAACTGGGGCTCGGGCCCGATCCCCAATGGAAACAGGGTGATGACGATGAGGAAGAACCAGAGCGGGTTGAAGATGTCGGCGCGCTGGCGCAGGGCCATCAGCAACTCGCGGTGAATAAGGTGTATGACGGCGCGCAGCATGGGCTACTCCTGCAACAGCGAGGTCAGGGAGAGGGTCTTGAGCCGCCCCTGCATCAGGGTCAGATCCTGGTGGGTCGTAAGGACCACCATGCCCCCCCTGTCCGCGTGGGCGAGGAACAACTGCTCCAGCACCCTGACCCCCTGCTTGTCGATGGCGGTGAAGGGCTCGTCCAGGATCCAGAGCGCCGGTCGCTCGCTCAGCCACAGCCTGGCCAACGCCACCCGTCGCTGCTGCCCGGCGGAGAGCTGTCCCGCGGGATAGTCTTCGAAACCGGCGAGGCCGACCTGGGCCAGCACCCGCCAGAGATCCACGCCGTCCCCGGCAGGGCCATGAAGCTTCTGGTAGAAGGAGAGATTCTCAAGGGGGGTCAGGGTCGCCTTGACGCCGGGCTGATGGCCCAGGTAAAGCAGGCTGGCGTGGTATTCATCCCGGCAATGGCGGATATTCTCCCCATTCCAGCACACCTCGCCAGCAAAGGGCTGGGAGAGGCCGGTGAGCAGGCGCAACAGGCTGGTCTTGCCCACCCCGTTGGGACCCTCAATCTGCATCAAATCCCCGGCACGCACCGCGAAGGAGAGATGTTCAAACAGGGTGCGATCTTCACGCACGCAGCTCAGATTGTTCGCTTGAAGCAGCATGGGGATGTAATCGTTGAAAATGAGGCGGCCTGCATCTTAACACAGGATCCGGAGGCGTCTTTTCAAAGATGCCAATAATCAACAGGATTTGTGGGGAAGATCGCGCCCCCACCAAAGAGATTGATGCCAAAGGATTATCCACTGTCCCGGCATCGAGAAAGAGGTGGCCACGGGTCGAACAGAAAGCGGGGAGGCACCGGCCTCCCCGCGACACATCCGTCAGCTGCGTCCCTTTCGCAAGGAAATAAGCAGCTCCGCTTCCGCCTGGGGCAACTCGCACTCGCTCATCACCTCGTCCAGATCGGCACCAAGCTCCACCATCTTGGCGGCGCGGCTGTAGAGGCGGCGCTCCGGATCCTGCAACGTCAGCTCCTGCTGGCTGTCGTGGATCTTCTGCATGGCCCCTTCTGCGGCTTGCAGACGCTGACCCATGCCGATGGCGCCCGTGTGCAGCTCCATCATCTGCTTGCGCAGACTCTCGAGCTGCCCCTGCAGCGCTTCCACCCTGGCCTCGGACTCTCGCTGGCGACGACGGTGCCCCAGGATCCCGTAAAGGGCCAGCACCAGTGCGAGCAAGGACAACCCCAAGGCTGCAAATTCAATCATCAAACCATCACCTTACCGTCACAGGGAGGCGGACAGGTGCCATCGCCCCCGTCCGCACGTTCCCGTCCCTGTTACAGGGAACCAATGTCTTCCCACTCTTCGTCGGAGAGCAGCTTGTTGAGATCCACCAGGATCAGCAGTTGGCCGTCACGGTTGCTGACGCCCTGGATGAACTTGGCGCTCTCCTCGGTGCCCACCGCCGGGGCGGCATCGATCTCGGAGGAGCGCAGATAGACCACCTCGGCCACGCTGTCCACCATGATGCCGATCACCTGCTTCTCCGCCTCGATGATGACGATGCGGGAGTTCTCGCTCACGTCCCCGGCCGGCAGGCCGAAACGGGAGCGGGTATCGATGACGGTCACCACGTTGCCACGCAGGTTGATGATACCCAGCACGTAGTCAGGTGCACCCGGGACCGGAGCGATCTCGGTGTAGCGCAACACTTCCTGAACCTGCATCACGTTGATGCCATAGGTCTCGTTTTCCAACTGGAAGGTCACCCACTGCAGCACTTCGTCTTCGGCCAGATTCTGTGCAATATTGCGCTTCTCTGTCATCTTCTTGATCCTTGTATGAACCCGTCAACGGGTAAAATTAGCAATAAAACCATGGCGATGCCGATGTTGTCAGCGGCCTTCGATGTTCACGCCCCGGCCAAGCAGCAGCAAGAGCTCCCTGACGTGCAGCAGGGCACACATCTTCTCCTTGACCATGCCGGCCAACCAGGGGCGCTTGCCCTCCTGATGGCGCCACTTCACCTGGTCCCGGTGCAGCAGTTCTGTGCCCTTCAACTGGTGACAGGCCAATCCCCAGGGTGATTCTCCCAGCATAATCAGATATTTGTAATCGTCCATCTCCAGATGCTGGCCCGGCATGACCCACTGGGCCGTGTCCACCACGTTCATCTTCTGCTCGCGGGAGGTCATGATCCCCTTGTACCAGCCCGGCTGGCCGAAGAGAGAGGTCACCTCCCCCAGTTGATGGATGCCCCCCAACTCGGTCAGAGGCACCGCAAACGTCACCCCGGCCACGTCGAAGAAGAGCGCCTGAAACTCGTTGCCGGTATCCAGGTTCTCCCAGGTCGACGGTGCGGGCGCCGCCTCGAGGACGGGCGCGGGTTCTGCCACCACGAGGGCGACGGGCTCGACCTCCTCCACCACGGCTTCCACCACCGGCTCTGCCAGAGCGACCAGAGGCTCACTGTCAACCACCTCCGCCTCGAGCTGGAATGGCTCGACATGCACCTCTTCGTGGCTCAGGGCATCCATCTCGAACTGGACCTGTCCCACCTGGGCAAGCAGCTCGCTCAGCTGGGCCAGTCGGGTATCGGCTTCAAGATAGGGGGTGCCAGCCACCTCCGGCACGGCGACGGTCTGACGTTGCAACGCAGGGGTCGGTGCTTCGTCTTCGGGATCTTCCCGCAGCAGGGCATCGTCCAGCAGCAGGGAGTGGAAATAGTCGTCCATGGCCCGAACCTGGGTGGTCTCTCTCACGGCATCACCTCCTGGGTCCGTTGACGCTCCAGCGCGTCGAGATGGTTGAGCAGGGTCTCATAGGCATAGGTGCCCCGGCTGCCCGGTGCATAGATGGAGGGAGGAATGTGCACCAGACTGGCATCCCTGAATTTGGTGTCGATGGGAATGACCGCATTCCACACCGCCTCCCCATACTGCTCCTTGATGGACTGCAATGTCATCAGGGAGGCGCGGGTACGCTTGTCAAACATGGTCGGAATGATGGTGTAGCGGAACTTCTCCCGCTTGGAGCGCTGCATGATCTCGAAGGTCTTCATCATCCGCTCCAGCCCCTTGAGGGCCAGGAATTCGGTCTGTACCGGCACCAGGATGCGATCGCAGGCCGCCAGCGCGTTCACCATCATGACCCCCAGCACCGGCGGGCAGTCGATGAGCACGTAGTCGAACTGATCCTGCACCCGCAGCAGAGCGCGCTTGAGCACCAGCCCCATTCCTTCCCGGTTGCCCATCACCCGATCCAGCGTGGCCAGGGTAATCGAGGCGGGCAGCAGGCTGATGTTCTCGAATCGGGTCTTGAGGGTCATCCGGTTGACCAGCTCGGCGCTGGGTTTGGCCGCCTGGAACAACTCGTACAGGGTGCCTTCCAGCCTGTCCGAGTCGAAATCGAGATAGGAGGTCAGGGAGGCGTGGGGGTCGGTGTCGATCAGCAGTACCCGCTGGCCACGCTGGGCCAGAATGCCCGCCAGGGAGACGACCGTGGTGGTTTTACCGACTCCACCTTTCTGATTGGCAACCGTCCAAACAATCACTGTATCAATCCTGCCTTGTTGTTATGCGTATGCCCCCACCGGGCAGCGCGATCACCCTGATCTTTTCACTGTCGACACTCTGCGGTGCGTCCTGCACCGGTGCCACCGTCAGCGGTTTGACGGGGGCTGGCGGCACCCAGGCGAACCTGGATATGGCGACCACCACCTTGCGATTCTGTAATCGTCCCTGCTCGGTGCCATTGTCGACGAAGGGGGAAAACTCTCCGTACGCCTCGTAGGCGAGCCGACCGGGAGCCACCCCCTTGCCCACCAGGGCATTGAGCACTGCCTCGGCACGGGCCGCTGACAATGTCCAGTTGGAGCGGAAAATTTCGTTGTTTATCGGTTGGTTATCCGTGTAGCCCCGCACCCTGACATAGTTATCGACCGGTTTGAGAATACCTGAAAGCGTATCGAGCACGGGTGCGGCATTGCTCCCCAGAAAAGCGCTGCCACTGTTGAACAGGAGACCTGAACTCAGCTCCACCGTCAGCCAGTTGTCATCCTGCGCAAGCTTCACCACCCCTGCATCGACCAGGGCGCCCATGGACTCCTGGATCTGCATGTCGATCTGCGCAAGAGCCGTGCCATCTTGCGAGACGGGCGTGCCCGTGATGGGTGCCCGCGAGGGGGACGCAGAGGCCTGGCTCTCCAGCAGGCTGGGGGCGGCCGAGACCGGGTTGTCCAACAAGGAATTGCCCCGCCCTTCCAGCAGACCATCGCTGCGCGGCGCCTGGTTGAAGGCCTGAGTCATGCCCTCGATGACGGCGCGGTACTTCTCCTTGTTGACGATGGCAACGGAGTAGAGCACCACGAAAAGGGCGAAGATGAGCGTCATGTAATCGGCATAGGAGACCAGCCAGCGATCGAGATGCTCTCGCCCTTGCAGGTGCAAACGATAGCGCTTGCGCATGGCTACTCCCCTTTCAGATAAGCCCGTAACCGCCTTTCAACCTGCGGGCCGTTCTCCCCGTGGGCGATGGCCAGAAGCCCCTCCAGGGTCATCTCCTGATAGAGGCCGTAATGGTAGTGGAAGGCGCGCAACCGATTCGCAATTGGCAGATAGAGCAAGTTGGCAAAGCCCACCCCGTAGATGGTGGCGACGAAGGCCACGGCAATGCCCGCCCCCAGGGTGCCTGGCTCCTCCAGATGAAACATGGCCTGGATGAGGCCAATCACGGCCCCGATGATGCCGATGGTGGGGCTGTACCCCCCCATGGACTCGAACACCCTGGCCGAGTGCTCGTTGCGCTCCTGCTCGATGTCGATATCCGCCTCCAACAGGCTGCGAATATCCTCGATGGAGACGCCATCCACAATCATGGAAAGCCCCTGGCGGGTGAAGGGATCGGGCTCGGCCTCGGCCTGGTTTTCCAGCGCCAGCAAGCCTTGCTGGCGGGCGAACTGAGCCCACGCCTTCAGGCGCTCGGCCTGCTCCGCAAGATCCAGCTGCGGCGGAAACAGCATCCAGGTAGCCTGCCTCAGGGCACTGAGCAGGTACCTGCGGGGAGTCTGCAAGATCACCGCCCCCCAGGTTCCCCCGACGACGATGACAAAGGCCGGGCCATCCAGCAGGGTCAGCAGGCTCCCGCCATGCCACCACTGGGCGATGGCGACGGCCCCCAGCGCCAGCACCAGGCCGAGCATGCCCATGGTCAGCGGCCCAACTCGACCAGAATGCGCTGGGCCACCCGATCCAGCGGCAGGGATTCGCTTGCTATGCCCGCCTTGGCAACGGCCTGGGGCATGCCATAGACCACACAGGAGGCTTCATCCTGCGCCCAGATGGTCGCCCCCTGCTCCTTGAGCAGACGGGCACCGTCGCGGCCATCCGCGCCCATGCCGGTCAGGACGATGGCCAGCACCTTGTCGCCATAGGTCTTGGCGGCGGAGGCGAAGGTGATGTCCACACAGGGTTTGTAGTTGACCTTGTCATTGCCATCGATGATGCGAAGACGGGCACCGGGCCCGCGCCCTTCCAGCAGCATCTGCTTGCCACCGGGGGCAAGATAGGCCTGACCCGGCTTGAGCACGTCGCCATCCTGCGCCTCCTTGACCCCTATCTGGCACAGCCCGTTGAGGCGGGCGGCAAAGGCAGCGGTGAAGGTGGCCGGCATGTGCTGGATCAGCAGAATGGGATGAGGGAAATCCCCTGGCAGCTTGGTCAGCACGTTCTGCAGTGCCACCGGCCCGCCGGTGGAGGTACCGATGGCAACCAGCTGGTAACTCTTGCCACTGCGCTTGAACGCGGCGGGAGCCGCCGCTGCCCGCGCAGGCTCGGACTGGCGTTCGGCCAAGGGACGATTCAGGGTCCCCGTGACGGCGGGCCGGGCGGCAGGCTCGGGGGCACGGGGCCGGGTCGCCATCAGGAAGCGTTTGCGAGCGATCTCCTTGACCCGCTGCTGCAGCAGGTTGACGGCTTCGTCCTTGTCGCGGGCGATGTCTTCAAACTTCTTGGGCAGAAAATCGAGGGCGCCCGCATCCAGCGCATCCAGTGTTGCCTTGGCTCCCTCGTGGGTCAGGGAGGAGAACATCAGGATGGGGGTCGGACACTTGGCCATGATCTCGCGCACGGCGCTGATGCCGTCGAGCACCGGCATTTCAATGTCCATGGTAATGACGTCGGGCCGCAACTGCTGCGCCTTGTCTACCGCCTCCCGCCCGTTCTGGGCCGTGTCGATCACCGTCATCAGGGGATCCTGATTGATGATTTCGCTGACCCGACGGCGGAAGAAACTCGAATCGTCGACCACTAATACCTTGACTGCCATTGTTATTCTTTTAACTCCTTGAGCCTGGCGCTCAGTGGCGACGGGCATAGGCCTTGAGCAGGCTGGGCACATCCAGAATGAGGGCGATGCCGCCGTCGCTGGTAATCGTGGCGCCGGCCATGCCGGGGGTACCTTGCAGCAGGTTGTCCAGGGGCTTTATCACCACCTCTTCCTGACCGATGAGGTTGTCTACCACGAAGCCCACCTGCTGGGTCCCTATCTGGACGATGACCACGTGCCCCTGGTCCTGGCGGGCCGTCTTGCCGACACCGCGTACCAGCCACTTGTGCAGGTAGAACAGCGGAATCGCCTTGTCACGGACGATGATGGTGAGCTGGCCATCCACCACGTTGGCCTTTTTCAGATCCAGGTGGAAAATTTCATTCACGCAACCGAGGGGCAGGGCGAAGGTCTGCTGACCCACCTCCACCATCAGGGTCGGCAGAATGGCCAGGGTCAGGGGAACCTTGATCTCGAGACGGGTGCCCTTGCCCCAGGTGGAATCGATGTGTACCGAGCCATTGAGGCTGACAATGCTGGTCTTCACCACGTCCATGCCCACTCCACGGCCGGAGATGTCGGAGATCTCCGACTTGGTGGAGAAGCCGGGGGCGAAGATCAGGTTGTAGGCATCGTTGTCGCTCATGCGCGCCGCGCTGTCAGCATCGAGCACGCCACGGCTGATGGCGATGGACTTGAGCTTCTCCGGGTCCATCCCTGCGCCGTCATCCTCGATGCAGAGCAGAATGTGGTCCCCTTGCTGGGAAGCGCTCAGGGTGATGGTGCCCTGACGGGGCTTGCCCGCTTTCTCGCGCACGTCCGGCATCTCGACGCCATGGTCGCAGGAGTTGCGCACCAGGTGAACCAGGGGGTCGGCCAGGGCCTCCACCAGGTTCTTGTCCAGATCCGTGTCCTCACCCACCATCACCAGCTCGATCTCCTTCTTGAGGGTACGAGCCAGATCGCGCACCACGCGCGGGAAGCGGCCGAATACTTTCTTGATAGGCTGCATGCGGGTCTTCATGACCGCGCCCTGCAGATCGGCGGTCACGACGTCGAGGTTCGCGACAGCCTTGGACATCTCTTCGTCATTGCTGGCGATGCCGAGGCTCACCAGGCGGTTTCTCACCAGCACCAGTTCGCCCACCATGTTCATGATGACGTCCAGGGTCTTGGTATCCACCCGCACAGTGGTATCGCTCTGTACCGCGCTGCTCTCGGCGGGAGCGGCCTGCTTGGCAGGGGCGGCCCTGGCTGGCGCTGTGGGCTCTGCCGGCGCAGGTTTGGCGGCCACTGGCGCCTTGGGCGGCGTCACCGGGGCTGCGGGGGCAGCGGGTGCCGGGGCCTTGGGTTCGGGTTCGGGCGCAGGAGCAGGTGCCAGACTGTGCTGGGGCGCCTGGCCACGGCCGTGCAGTTCATCCAGCAGGCGCTCGAACTCATCGTCGTCGATGAGCTCGTCCACCTCTTTCTGGACCGACTGCAGGGGGGCCAGATCGGGGGCACCACCGTGCTGGCCCTGACCATGGAGCTGGTCGAGCAGGGCTTCGAATTCGTCGTCTGTGATGTCACCTGACCCGCTCAGCACGGGGGCGGCAGAGACCGTCGGCGCTTTGCCGACACCGTGCAGCTCATCGAGCAGGCGTTCAAATTCGTCGGCGGAGATCTCGTCGATGGAGCCACCGCCATTGACGGCGACAGGCGCCACCTCGGCGATGACCTCGGGTTCTGGTGCGGGTTCGGGCTCAGGCTCGGGTGCTGGCTGGGCCGCCACGCTGGCGGTACGCAGCTGCTCCTGCCCTTCCGGCTTGCACAGCTCGTGCAGATCGTGCAGCAGATCGGGAGAAGCGGGGCTTATCTCTTCGCGGTTCTGGACCTGGGCAAACATGACGTTGATGGCATCCAGCGCCTGCAAGATGACATCCATCAGCTCGGCACTGAGGGTCCGCTTGCCGTTGCGCAGCATGTCGAACAGGTTCTCGGCACCGTGACAGACATCCACCAGTTCGGTGAGGGAGAGGAAGCCCGCTCCCCCCTTGACGGTGTGGAAGCCGCGGAAGATGGCGTTCAACAGGTTCTTGTCATCGGGCCGCTTTTCCAAGTCGACCAGTTGTTCAGACAACTGTTCCAATATTTCTGATGCTTCGACCAAAAAGTCTTGCAGTATGTCTTCATCAACTTCGAAGGCCATGCGTCACTCCATTAGAATCCCAGGCTAGACAGCAGATCGTCCACATCATCTTGACCATTGACCACATCTGAGCGGGTCTGCGGGTTCATGATGGGGCCTTCCGCCTCGATGCCGCTCACAGGCAGGCTACGTGCCGAATTGTCGCTAACGCCCTCACCGAACATGGTCAGCATCTCTATCAACTTCGTTTCAACTTCCTGCACCAGCTTGATCACCTTGCGGATCATCTGACCGGTCAGGTCCTGGAAATCCTGAGCCATCAGAATTTCCGTCAGCAGTTGTCGTAACTTATCGGCATCCGTCTCAGAAGCCTTAATAAAATCATTCAGTTGATGGCACAGCGCCTTGAATTGACCCAGCTCGAGATCCCGGCTCATCAGGGCATTCCAGTTGGGCATGACCAGCTGAATGTTGTCGTTGAGTCGATCGGCGATGGGAAGGCTTGCCTCGACCGCATCCATGGTGCGATTGGCCGCCTTGTCCGTCATGTCGATGACATAGCTCAGACGCTCCCGGGCATCCGGGATCTCATGGGTGGCCAGGTCGGGGATCCTGGGATCCAGGCGAAAATCCTGCAATGAGTTGTGCAATTGGCGGGTCAGCTGCCCCACCTTGTCAAACAGGGCCGCCGCATTGGGGGCGCACACATCGGCGAGGATGGTATCGGCCTGTTCAAACTCTTCCCGCTCCAGGTGGGCAACCAGCATCCTTGCCTGGTCAAGCGAGATCATGGCACTCGTTTTGGCCTTCATCCCTGCCGCTCCTTAGCCGATACGTTCAAAGATTTTGTCGAGCTTCTCTTTGAGGGTGGCAGCGGTGAACGGCTTGACGATATAGCCATTGACCCCGGCCTGGGCGGCTTCGATGATCTGCTCGCGTTTGGCTTCGGCAGTGACCATCAGAACCGGCAGGTGCTTGAGCTTGTCGTCGAGGCGAATCGCCTTGAGCAGGTCGATGCCCTGCATGCCGGGCATGTTCCAGTCGGTGACCACGAACTGGAAGTCGCCATTTTTCAGCATCGGCAACGCCGTGTTGCCATCGTCTGCTTCATGGGTATTGTTGTATCCCAGGTCACGCAGCAAGTTCTTGATAATCCGGCGCATCGTTGAAAAGTCATCGACGATGAGGATTTTCATGTTCTTGTCCAAAGTTCCTCCTAAATAGCCGCCAAGACGGCTCACTTACATGATGCAGATCGCAGGTTTTATGGTGCGGATTATGCCTTAGAGTTGTGCTCCAGTGTAGCCAGTACAACCACTTATAAATTCCAATCTCGCAAACGGGCGCGCAGCCTGTGCATGGCCTGACTATGAATCTGGCTCACCCGAGACTCACTTACACTCAATACTTCACCGATCTCGCGCAGATTCAGCTCTTCATCGTAATAAAGGGAGAGCACCAGCGCCTCCCGCTCCGGCAGGCGGGCGATGTGCTCCGCCAGGGCCCCCTGGAAGCGTTCAGCCGCCAGATCGTCGAATCCTCCCTGACCGTTGCCTTCATCGGGATGACCGATGACATCTTCGCTGACGCCCAGATCCTCGATGCCGATGATCTTGCCGCAGGAGACATCCTGCAGCATGGCATGGTACTCCCCGAGGGACACCCCCATATTGGCGGCCACCTCGGTGTCTCTGGCATCCCGGCCATGGGCCTGCTCCACGTTCTCGATCGCTTCTGCGATGGCACGGCTGTTGCGGTGCACCGAGCGGGGCACCCAGTCCCCACGGCGGATCTCGTCGAGCATGGCACCACGGATGCGGATGCCGGCATAGGTTTCAAAGCTGGCGCCCTTGCTACCGTCAAAGTTGCGGGAAGCTTCGAGCAGCCCAATCATACCTGCCTGGATCAGGTCATCCAGCAAGACACTGCTTGGCAGGCGAGCCAATAAATGCTGGGCAATCCGCTTGACCAGCGGAGCGTGTCGCTCGACCAGCACGTAGGAATCCTGATGACGCAAGTATGCTTGGGCTTTATTCACGGGAGTCTTCCTGTGTTATGACCGGCTTTTGCAACAAGTTTTCCAGGAAAAATTCGAGGTGGCCCCCCGGCTGATTCGGGATGGGCCAGCTCGCCGCCTTGTTCGCCAGGGCACGAAATGCCAGGGCGGCAGGGGATTTTGGAAACGCCTCAACTATCAGTTTCTGCTTGCGCACCGCGGCCCGCAGGTTGGTGTCGTAAGGCACGCAGGCCACCAGCTCCAGGGAGGTATCCAGGAAGCGGTCGGTGACCCGGGTCAGCTTGGCGAACAGCTCCTGCCCCTCGCGCAGGGAGCGGACCATGTTGGCCACCACCTTGGAAGCGGAACACACCGTGATCCTTGGAGAGGATCTTGATGAGCGCGTAGGCATCCGTGATGGAGGTGGGTTCATCGCACACCACCACCATGATGTCCTGGGCGGCGCGGGTGAAGCTCAGCACCATGTCGGAAATCCCCGCCGCCGTGTCCACCAGCAACACGTCCACCTGGGTCTTCATCTCGCTGAAGGCGCGGATGAGCTCGGCATGTTGTACCGGGGAGAGCTCGACCATGGACTGGGTACCCGAGGTGGCTGGCACTATCATCATGCCGTAGGGCCCCTCGACGATGATGTCATCCAGGGTGCATTCCCCCGCCAGCACATGGGAGAGGTTGCGATGCACCCTCAGCCCCAGCATGACGTCGACGTTGGCCAGGCCAAGGTCAGCGTCCAGCACCAACACCCGCTTGCCCTGGGCGGCCATGGCTCCCGCCACGTTCAGGGTCACGTTGGTCTTGCCGACGCCCCCCTTGCCTCCGGACACGGCGATCACTTTCACTCGATTGTTTTGACGCATTTTGCGCAGACCACTCGCCTGATCCATATACATGTTACTCATAAAACTCCGAATCTTCCGATTCGCCAAAACCCGATCCCCAGAAATAGGGATCTTCTGCTTCCCGTTCCAGCGACCCCATGGCGGCACCGACCAGCAGCGCCGCGTTGGCAACTTGAATATCTTCCGGCACCCGTTGCCCGTCGGTGATGTAACTGATGGGCAGGGCGTTTTGAATGCACACGTTGATCACTTCACCCAGATTCAGGCTCTCGTCGAGCTTGGTCAGAATGCAGCCGGAGAGCGGAATGCGCCGGAAGTGATCCACCGCCTCCTGCATCACACGTCGCTGGGAGGTGGCCGACATGACCAGATAACTGCGGATACGCACCTTGGCATTCTTCACCAGGGTGTCGAGCTGTTCGGTCAGGCGGATATCCCGCTGACCCATCCCGGCGGTGTCGATGAGCACCAGCCGGCGATGGCGGAACTGATAGAGGGCACTGGCCAGCTCTTCGGCGTCCCGCACCTGCCGCACCGGGCAACCCATGATGCGACCATAGGTCTGCAGCTGTTCGTGGGCCCCGATCCGGTAGTTGTCCGTGGTAATGAGCGCCACCTGCTCGGCGCCATACTTCATGGCAAAGCGGGCCGCCAGCTTGGCGATGGTGGTGGTCTTGCCCACCCCGGTCGGTCCGAGCAGGGCCACCGCCCCTCCCTGACGCAGGATCTCGTCCTCGCTGATCTTGAGCTGGGCCGTCAGCACCTCGGCCAGCTGGGCCATGGCCTGATGGATCGGCATGTCTTCGGGGATGAGGCCCGCCAGCTGATCGGCGAAGGCGTCGTCGAACCCCATCTTCTTGAGCTCCTTGATGAGCAGGGCGCGCATGGGTTCGCGGCGTTCCACCTCCTGCCACATCAGGCCGGAGATCTGGTGCTCCAGCAGCTTGCGGATGCTGGCCATCTCCTTGCGCATCCCCTCCATCTCCTGATCCCGCTGGGCGGACTGGGCCTGGCGCGGGGCGGCGGCAGGACGGGCCTTGGGCTTGGCGGGCTCGGGAGCTGCTCCCCACTGGCCCTGTTCGGCCAGGGTTCTGGGAGCTCTGGCCGCGCCCGCCAGTCCGGCGGACTGGGTGCCGGCAGCGCCATTGGCGGGCCAGGAGGCCGAAGCTGGCTGACCGTTGCCTCCGTTGCCAGACCATGATCCCGGTGCGGCATTGCCACCCGCCGGGTTGGCCGGATTGAGCTTCTGCTGGCGTGCCAGCAGGGCCGCCAGGGTATCGGCGTAGTATTCGTTCTGTTCCTTGGGTGGCGCCGACCTCGTCATCTGCTTGCCCGCAGACGAGATATTGACGCTCTCTTCATTCAACTGACGGCGAACCGGCGCGTCTTTGGGCCCCGGTACCTGGGATTGATAATCGACGGCCGCGACTATCTCCACCCCACCGGTGACCTTTTTGTTGGACATGATGACGGCATCGGGTCCGAGAGTCTCCTTGACCTCGGCCAGCGCCGTGCGCATGTCTTTGGCAAAAAACCGCTTAATCTTCACCCGTCATCTCCGCTAACTAGCCCTGTCCCACCGCACTGACGATGCGGATCTGCTTGTCGTCAGGCACTTCCTGATAGGACAGCACGCGTAATCCAGGAATGGCATTCTTGACAAATTTCGCCAGGGTATTGCGCAATATCCCCGATGTCAGAAGCACGGCCGGCTGGCCTTCCAGTTCTTGTCGTTGAGTGGCTTCCACCAGGGAGCGTTGCATCCGCTCCGCCAGTCCCGGTTCGATACCGGCGCCATCTCCCCCACCTGCTTGCAGGGATTGATGCAATATACGTTCCAGTTCTGGTGACAAGGTGATCACCGGCAGCTCGGGCTCGGGGCCGGCAATCTCCTGCACAATCAATCTGCGCAGGGCGATCCGGCAGGCTGCGGTCAGCACTTCCGGGTCCGGGCTGCGGGGCGCATATTCCACGAGGGTCTGCAGGATAGTGCGCATATCGCGAATTGGCACGCCTTCATTGAGCAAATTCTGCAATACCTTCACCAGGTTGCCCATGCTGATCACCTCGGGAACCAGTCCTTCCACCAGCTTGCTCTGATGCTTCCCTATCATGTCGAGCAGTTGTTGCACCTCGTCATGACCCAGCAGCAGCGCCGCATGGTTGGAGAGGATCTGGCTCAGGTGGGTAGCCACCACGGTGGCCGCATCGACCACGGTATAGCCAAGGGTCTGGGCCTGGGAGACCTGCTCCTTGGCGACCCAGACCGCCTCCAGCCCGAACGCCGGGTCCTGGGTAGCGATACCGTGGATCTGGCCGAACACCTGCCCCGGGTTGATGGCCATCTCCTTGTCGTGATAGACGGTGGCTTCCCCCGTGCTCACGCCCATCAGGGTGATGCGGTACTGGTTGGGGGCAAGATCCAGATTGTCGCGAATGTGGACGGCAGGCACCAGAAAGCCCAGCTCCTGGGAGAGCTTCTTGCGCACCCCCTTGATCCGGTTGAGCAGCTCGCCCCCCTGATTCTTGTCCACCAGAGGTATCAGCTGATAACCCACCTCCAGGCCGATGATGTCCACCGGCATGACGTCGTCCCAGCTGAGATCCTTCTGCTCCACCGGGGCATCCCCCTGGGCCGGCATGAGTTCACCGCTCGCCGCCTTCGCCTTGTTCTGCTTCTCGCGGCGCAGCAGCCACCAGGCGCCCGCCGCCGCCACCGCCCCC
Organism: Aeromonas sp. Prich7-2; assembly: GCF_017939255.1. Classification (NCBI taxonomy): domain Bacteria; kingdom Pseudomonadati; phylum Pseudomonadota; class Gammaproteobacteria; order Aeromonadales; family Aeromonadaceae; genus Aeromonas; species Aeromonas sp. Prich7-2. Next base: position 22,376 of record NZ_JAGKRI010000014.1, on the reverse strand, counting down.
AGGCTCAGGAAAGCCAGGTGCGGCATGCCGGGTACGCTGCCCATCATCAGCAGGATGCCGGCGGAGATCACCAGCGCCTTGGGATTTTCGAACAGTTGGCCGAGTACCGCTGTCCCCATGTCCTGGTCGGTATTCTGACGGGTGACGATGATGGCCGCGGCAATGGAGAGCAGGAGCGAGGGGATCTGGGCGACCAGACCGTCACCGATGGCGAGCAGGGTATAGACCTGGGCCGCTTCGCCGAAGGTGAGCTGGTGCTGCATCATGCCGATGATGAAGCCGCCGATGATGTTGATGAAGAGGATCATGATGCCGGCGATGGCATCCCCTTTCACGAATTTGGAGGCACCGTCCATGGAGCCGTAGAAGTCCGCTTCCTGAGTCACGTCCTGACGGCGCTTCTTGGCCTCTTCCTGGTTGATGAGACCGGCGTTCAGGTCCGCATCGATGGCCATCTGCTTGCCGGGCATGGCGTCAAGGGTGAAGCGGGCGCTCACCTCGGAGATCCGGCCCGCACCCTTGGTGACCACCACGAAGTTGATGATCACCAGGATCATGAAGACGATGATGCCCACGGCATAGTTGCCGCCGATCACCACGTTGCCGAACGCCTCGATCACATGGCCTGCCGCCGCGCTGCCGTTGTGGCCTTCCAGCAACACCACCCGGGTGGAGGCAACGTTGAGGGCGAGCCGCAGCAGGGTAGCGATCAGCAAGACGGTGGGGAAGGCGGCAAATTCCAGGGGGCGGCGGGTATAGACCGCCACCAGCAGCACCACGATGGAGAGGGCGATGTTGAAGGAGAAGAGGATATCCAGCATCAGGGGCGGAATGGGGAGTACCACCATCCCCAGAGAGGCCAATACCAGCAGTGGCGTCCCTACCCCTCTGCTGAGCAGCCATTTGTACTCTTTGAAACGGCCCAGTCCCGCTTTGAATCCCATCGTGCATCTCAATGATAAACTGCCAATAGCGGATTAAAGCAAATATCAAGCCAAGGATTCAATGCATTGATCTATATGGTTTTTATTTTAACGCTGTCAGAAGTCCGTCGTTGGCGTCACGGGGAATGGTGACAGGGGGGAAGCTGCCTTCACCAAGCAGGCCAAAGGCCAGCCCAGGCCATGGGGCGAGGCGCCGCGCCTCGACAGGGAGATTGCGGCCTTGTTTGCGACACAAGGGAGAGATCGGATGGTGGCCGCTTTATTTGCGAAACGCGGGGGGCACAAGGGAGAGCACCCGGGATCAGGCTGCCACCACTGCGTTATTTGCGAAACTCGGGGGGAATGGGTAGATCCTTGGCGATGGGGGTCGGGCGCCGGCCGCGGCCACGGCGGAACTTCTTGAGCTGATAGACATAGGCCAGCACCTGGGCGACGGCGGCGAAGAGCCCCTCCGGGATCTCCTGGCCAATCTCGGTGGCGTGGTAAAGGGCCCGGGTGAGCGGCGGGGAGGACATGACGGGGATGTCGTATTCGCGCCCGATCTCCCGGATCTTCATCGCCACCTCGTCGACCCCCTTGGCCAGTACCTTGGGCGCCGCCCCCGGCTTGCCCGCATCGTATTTGATCGCCACCGAGTAGTGGGTCGGGTTGGTGATGATCACATCGGCCTTGGGGACATCCCCCATCATGCGGCGCATGGCCATCTGCATCTGCAACTGGCGTATCCGCCCCTTGACCTCGGGCTTGCCTTCGCTGTCCTTGAACTCGTCCTTGATCTCCTGCTTGGTCATCTTGAGTTGGCGATTGTGGCTCCAGCTCTGGAACGGCACATCGATGGCGACAATGGGGATCAGGGCGCAGCAGAGGATGATCAGCATCCAGAGCAGCAGGTCCAGGGCATCGACGATACCGCCGGGAAAGCCCTCGAGAGAGAGATTCAGCAGATGGTTGAACTGGCTTGATAGCATCCACCAGGCGAACAGACTGATAAACACCACTTTCGCGATGGATTTGACAAGTTCCACCAGGGATTGCACCCCGAACATCCTTTTGATGCCGCTCAGGGGGCTCAGCTTGCTCCACTTGGGCAGCATGGCCTCGGAGGAGAAGTTCATCCCGCCGAGCAGGGTGTTGCCGACGAAGGCGGCGATGATCACCAGCATGAACAGCAGCCCCAGAGGCTGGATCAGCTCCCCCAGCAGGGCAGGCACCATGGCCCCCATGGCATTGGGGTCGAACGCCTGATCCCGGTCCAGGGTAAAGCCCATGGTGAGTACCTTGATCATGGCCCCTGCCAGACTCTCCTTGATCATCAGGAGGCCGAACACGGTCGCCAGCAGGACGCTGGCGGTACCCAGCTCCTTGGAACGTGCAATCTGCCCTTTTTCCCGGGCTTGTTGCAGTCGTTTGCCCGTGGGTTGTTCTGTGCGTTCCTGATCGGTATCAGCCATGCTGGCCTCCTGCCGGCATCAGCCGACTGGCGGCCCGCCAGACTGGCAGCAAAAGGGCCGCAACCCGGAGGGCCTCAGTCATGCTGGCCCCCGAAGCACTGGACGTTGATGAGCTCGCAGCTGGTCTCCTGCACCCGCTCCCAGAGCGCGTCGAAGTGCCCCATGAAGCCACCGATGGTGAGCCAGAGGATGAACAGGCCCGACATCATGCTCACCGCAAAGCCGATGCTGAAGATGTTGAGCTGGGGGGCCGCACGGGTCATCACCCCGAACGCGAAGTTGATCAGCAGCAGGGCGATGATGGCCGAGAGCGCCATCACCAGAGAAGCCTGATACATGACCCCGAGAAAGCTCACCAGGCTGCGGATGGCAGGCAGGGTGAGCCCGCTGTCAGATACCGGCAGGGTTTCGAAACTCAGCACCACCATGCGCAGCATCAGCAGGTGGCCGTCCACCGCGAGAAACACCAGGGTCGCCAGCATCAGGTAGAACTGACCCACCACGGGAGCCGACTGGCCGTTCATGGGATCCACCAGGGTGGCAAAGCCCAGGCTGGTCTGCATGGCGATGACCTGACCCGCCATCACGAAGGTCTCCAGCAGGAACTGGGTCATGAGGCCGAGCGCAATGCCGATGAGCAGTTGCTGCCCCAGCACCAGGAAGCTGCCGAGAGAGAAGAGCTCGATCTTCGGCATCGGGGGCAGCAGGGGGGCGATGATGAGGGTGATCGCCAGCGCCAGGCCGATACGGATATGGGCGGGGGCGAGCCGGCTGCCGAAGACCGCCATCACCATCAGGAGACTGCTCACCCGGGCCAGGGGCCAGAGGATGGAGGAGAGCCACTCCATGATGAGCGCCGTGGTGTAGGTCATGACAGCGGCACTCCCGGCAGGGGCAAGCCAACGGGAGGACGCAGGCCCCGGTCTGCCTCGGCCAGAGCGAAAGGGTTGCCCTTGGCTGGCATCAGCCCACCACCTCGGGGATCTGGCTCACCATCAGCTGGAAGAAGTCCATCAGACTCTGCAATCCCCAGTGAGCACCCGCTCCCAGGGCCAGCAGGGTGACCACCAGACGGGGCAGGAAGCTCAAGGTCTGTTCGTTGATGGAGGTGGCGGCCTGGAAGATGGCGACCACCAACCCCACCATCAGGCTCGGCAGGATCACGGCGCACACCATGATGGTCACCAGCCAAAGCGCCTCGCGAAAGACGTCGACGAAGGTTTCAGGACTCATTGCTCGCTCCTTTTGATGGGTTTGCCCAGGGCCACATCCTCCTGGCCTCCTCCTTCGAGAGAAAGAGAGGCCTCGCGCCCTCCCCGAGTGAAGGGGAGAGCCGGGGGGAGGATCTGCCCTCCCCTAACCACCCGAGCCCAGCCCGAAGCTGGTGGCCAGGGAGCCCAGAATGAGGTTCCAGCCATCCACCATGACGAACAGCATCAGCTTGAACGGCAGGGAGACCAGCATGGGAGAGAGCATCATCATCCCCATGGCCATCAGGATACTGGCGACCACCAGATCGATGACCAGGAAAGGCAGAAACAACATGAAGCCTATCTGGAAAGCGGTCTTGAGCTCGCTGGTGACAAAGGCCGGGATCAGCACCCGTAGCGGCACGTCCGCAGGCTCGGCCACCTGCACGTTCGCTATCTCCATGAAAGTATTGAGATCCTTGACCCGGGTCTGGGCCAGCATGAACTGGTGAATGGGCAGCTCCGCCTTCTCCAGGGCCTCCTTGGCCCCGATGGTCTCGGCCAGATAGGGCTGCAACGCCTCGTTGTTGATGCGATCCAGCACCGGCGACATGATGAAAAATGACATGAAGAGGGCGATGCCGATCAGCACCTGGTTGGAGGGGCTCTGCTGCAGACCGATGGCCTGGCGCAGGATGCCGAGCACCACGATGATCCGGGTGAAGGAGGTCATCATGATCACCATGGCCGGCAGGAAGGAGAGCGCGGTCATCAGCGCCAGCACCTGCAGGGTCAGGCTGTACTCCTGACTGCCATCCGCCATGGTCTTGACGGTGAGTGCCGACATGCCGTCCTGGGCCATCGCCAGGGGCGAGAGCACCAGGGAGAGCAGTGCCAGCCACCGGGTCCAGTTAACGTTTTTCATGCTTGCCCATCAGTTTGCCCAGTTGCTCGGAGAACGCCTGGGGCTGGCTCTCGTCCAGCGGCTCCTCCAGGCGATAGAGGAAGTTGACCTGCTGCGGCGTCACCCCGACCAGCAGTTGCTGGCCGCCCACCTTGACCACCATCAGCTTCTCCTTGTAGCCAAGGGGCAGGGTGGCGATGACCTTCATCTGGCCCCCTCCCATCACCTGGGAGAGCTTGCTCTTCTTGAGCAGGAAGCCCAGCACCAGAATGAGGCCGATCACCATCAGGCTGGAGAGCAGCCAGGAGGTGAGGCTGGGGGGATTGGCCCCTACCCCCGGGTTGGCCAGGGCTGGCAGGGAAAACAGCCACAACGGGAGCACACGGATCATTTGAGCTTCTTGATCCTTTCAATCTGGCTGATGACGTCGGTGAGGCGGATACCGAACTTGTCGTTCACCACCACCACCTCGCCGTGGGCGATCAGGGTGCCGTTGACCAGCACATCCAGGGGCTCACCCGCCACCCGATCCAGCTCCACCACCGAGCCCTGGTTCAGTTGCAGCAGGTTGCGAATGCTGATCTGGCTGCGGCCCACTTCCATGGCGATGGTCACCGGGATGTCCAGAATGGTGTCCAGCTTGCGCCGCTCTTCAGCGCTGATGGGGGCTTCGTCCTTCAACTCCTCCAAGGGGGCAGGCTTGGCTTCGGCCGTGACCTGCTCCTCCAGTGCGGCCGCCCAGGCGTCAGCCATCAAATCCTGCTCGTCATCGGTTCCGCTCATCTTCAATTCCTCAGTGTTGCAACACCTCCCCCGGGGGGAGGATCAGTCAGGGTGTTTGTCAGAGATGCTTCGCTCGAGCTCTTCCAGCTCGGCTTCGCCATCAATGCGCACGCCCCCGCGGGTCACCAGATGCATCTCTGTCTTGACCCCGTCAGGGCGCTTGATTTTGTCGGTGATCTTGAGCGCCACGTTCTCCTTGGTGCGCCCCATCTTGGCGTGGAAAGTGGGCAAGTCCTCCACAAAGACCAGCAGGTTCTCCGGCATCTCCACCGGGATGATGTCCCCGGGTCTGAGCTCCATCAGCTCACGCAAGGAGAGCTCGGTCTCCAGCAGCTTGGCCTTGAGCTCCACCTTGACGTCCATGATCTCGTCGCGCAGGGCCTTGCTCCAGCGCACGTCGGTATCCCCCTTGTCGCTCTGCACCCCCGCATCCAGCAGTTCGCGGATGGGTTCCAGCATGGAGTAGGGCATGGCCACGTGGAAGTCACCGCCGCCGCCGTCCAGCTCGATGTGGAAGGAGCTCACCACGATCACCTCGGTGGGGCTGACGATGTTCGCCATGGCCGGGTTCACTTCGGAGTCGAGGTATTCAAAGCCCACGTCCATCACCGGCGCCCAGGCATCCTTGTAGTCCTCGAACACCAGCTTGAGCAGCATCTGGATGATGCGCCGCTCGGTGGGGGTGAATTCCCGCCCCTCGATCTTGGCGTGGTAGCGGCCATCACCGCCAAAGAAGTTCTCCACCAGGATGAAGACGAGCCGCGCCTCCATGGTGATGAGCGCCGTCCCCTTGAGGGGGCGGAAACGCACCATGTTCAGGCTGGTGGGTACGAACAGGGTGTGGACATATTCGCCAAACTTGAGCATCTGCACGCCGTTGATGGAGACCTCGGCGGTGCGTCGCATCATGTTGAACAGGCTGATGCGCATGTGGCGGGCAAACCGTTCGTTCACCAGCTCCAGGGTCGGCATGCGGCCGCGGACGATGCGGTCCTGGGAGGAGAAGTCGAACTGGGCGATGCCGGGATCCCCGGCTGATCCCAGCTCCTCCTCCTCGACATCGTCGACGCCGTGCAGCAGGGCATCAATCTCGTCCTGACTTAACAGATCGCTCACGCTTCACCTTTCATTGCATGACAAAGCCGGTAAACAGCACTTGTTCGATTACGGGAGAAGAGACTAGGTCGTTCAGCACCCGGCGGCACTCTTCCAGCGAATCCTGACGCAGCTTCTCCTTGCCCTCGAAGGTCATCAGCTGTTCGGCGGTCGCCGAGCTGAAGACCCGCAGCAAGGTGCCTTCGATCAGGGGAATGTTCTGTTTGGCCAGGGTTTCGTCGGCGGTGCCACGCACCATCAGCTGGATCTTGATCTGCACCAGCCGATCCCGCTGGCCTCCCGCCACGTTGAACACGAAGGGACGGGGCATGCCCACATAGAGCGAGGGCTGGGGCGTGTTCGCCTCCGGCTTGGCCTCGCTTTTTTCGGCAGCGGGCTCATCCCCACCGGCGAGCATGAACCAGGCGCCGGCGCCCCCCCCACCAAGGAGCACGACGGCCAGGGCGACTATCATGATCAGCTTCTTTTTCTTGCCTGCCGCCGGATCCTTCAGCGTCAGTTCGTTATCGTCTGCCATCCCTTGTCCACCCTAGTCTCAAACTTGTTCGGTATCATAAACTTACTTAAGAATGCATCAAGCATAGAAATCGATTCCGGCATCGTTTGCCGATTCCACCAGCAGCGTGAGGTTGCGAGCGCTCCCCTCGGCCTCTCTGCCATCGCTGCCGCCGCCATTTCCCCCCTGTCGCCCCTGGTCACCGAAACCGGACTGACCCTGGAAGGATGACTGCCCCTGCTGCTGGAAGGCTTGCTGCTGCGCCTGTTGCTGCACCACGGTCTGGCCGAGCTGGATCCCCTGCCCTGCCAGCATGTCGCGCAGGCGCGGCATGGCCTGCTCCAGCATCTCACGGGTCTGGCCATGCTGCACCACGAAGTGCACGCTGGCCTGGCTGGAGGCATCCATCTGGATTTGGATCTTCATCTTGCCAAGCCCCAGGGGGTCTAGCTGGATCTCCGCCTGTTGCAGCTTGTCCGCCAGCATCAGGTTCACCTTGTGGTGAAGCTGCTCGGGGGCCTCAGGGGTCGCCAGCTTGAGGTGGGGCAGGCTCTGAGGCTCTCGTCTGACGGTCGCCTCGGCCAGCGGTCGGTTCTCGCCGACCTGGCTCTGGGCCTGATGCAAAGGCTGGCTCCCCTCGGCGGGTTCACTGCCCTTGACCTCCATCCCCGACTGTTTGCCCAGCTCATCGAGCCGGGACTTGTCCACCGCGGGCTTCACCGACACGGCAGCGCCGGCGGCCACCACGGGGGCGCTCTCCATCTGGTCCAGGCCCGCCGAGAGGGCCGTCAGGGGGGCCTGTGCCCCCTGGGATTCATGACGGGCCAGGATCTGCGGCGCCGCCTGGACTGGGGCCGGGTCCTCCGTCGTCACGGGCTGGCTGCTCCCTGCATTCACCGCAGGCTCGGCCCCTGCACGGGCTCCCTGCCTGCTCGCCGCCTCGGCCTGTCTGGCCTCACCGGCGACAGGGGCCTCCTTCTCTGCCCCTGCCGCCGTCGCAGGCGGGGCGGACTCCGGTGTGGCCGCAGGGGCCGGCCCCTGCGCCACCGTCCGGATCACGCCATCGCCATAGGCGCTGGCGGCACGGGAAGCGGTTGCCCCCTGTCCGGCCGACGCCAGGGGATCGCTCACCTGTGCCTCTTGCGATGAGTCAGCTTGGGTGACAGTGGGAGCCTGGGCGCTTTCTCCTGCCACCGCCTTGGCGAGCAGGGCGGCACGCTCCTGACCCGAGAGAGGGGGCTCGGCCCCCTTGGCATCCGGCTCCGCTCCCTTGCCTGCCATGGGCTGGCGGGTCGTTCCTCCCTGGTCGGCCACGGCAGTGTCATCGGCCAAGGGGTGCTCTTCCGCCCCCAGCGGCAGAGCACCCTGACCGCTCGGCACGGCGCTGGCGCCTTGGGCCGCACTGGGGATGGCTTTCGTTTTGTTCCCTTCCTGCTGACGCTCTGGCGTCATCTGCGGCAGGGAGGCGCTCCCCTCTGCCGCCTCCACGCTCTCTGCCAACCCCACGTCCTCTGCCATCCCAGGCGCAGCGGCGCCAGGCGGCAAGGGGTTGCCGTCCACAGGCGCCGCCGCCTCACCGGCCATGGCGGGCGATGTCGGGGGCACCACCAGGCTCACATCCTGGCGCAGGGAGGCTTGCAACTGTTGCAGGAAGTCGTCGGGAGGCAGCTCGCCCTCGTCGTCCGCCCCCTTCGAGGAAGACGCGGACTCGGTGGCGGGCTCGTCAGACGCCAAAGATTTGGCAGCCGGGGCAAACCCTTCTCCGGCGCCCTCGGCGGAGCCCTGGAGCGCTGGATTGCCCTGACTGGCTGGCGCCTTGCCCATCAGCTGGGCCATGGCCATGGCTTGCGAGAAGGCGGCCTTGCCCTCGCCTGACGGCTGCACGCCCCCTTCGCCCCCGACGGTGGGAGCCAGCAGGGTGGCGCTGCCATCGGCAGAAGGCGCCTGGGGGAGAGTGCTAATCAAGGGGGTCTGTATCATGCTGGGATCCCTGACGACGATTCGGTGACGGCCGCACGTGCGGTCATGGCTTGGCTCATCGGCCTCGCATGACCGGAAGAAAGCAAATTACAGGCCAGATTGGTGATAACGACGCAGGATGGCGTAGTCATCCAGCATCTTCTGCTCCTGGCGCTGGGCCTTCTGGCGCACCTTGTCCGCCTTCTTCTCCAGCAGCAGCTCGACCGCCTTGCGCCGCTGCTGGGCTTCGAGCCACTGGGTGCGGCACTCGGCCAGTGCCTCGCGCACCTGCAACACCCCTTGGTACTGCTGGGTCGCCGCGTTTTCGAGCTTGTTGATGAAGGCGTGATACTGGCTGTTCTGCTGGGGGCTGATCCCCTGCAGACCGCGCTCCGTCCACTGCTGGTGGTAGATCTGGCGGTACTGGTTGAGGGCGTTTTGCTGATCCATGAACAGCTTGAGATCCTGCTGGGCCTTGGCCAGCGCCATGGCGGCCTGCTGTTCGGCCTCCTCCAGCCGGCTCGCCAGCAACGTCAATCCTTTACTCATAAGGGCTCTCCACCGGTCAACGCATCAGGGGCATGGCCACCAGTTGCAGGGATTGCAGGCCTTCATCGTAGTGAATGACCTCGCGCATTTTCTGCTGCAAGAACTGATCCAGATAGGGTTTCTGGATGATGGCCCGGTCGATGCGCGGATCCGATCCCTGGCTGTAGGCGCCGATGGTGATGAGATCCCGGTTCTGCTGGTAGAGGGAGTAGAACTGCTTGAAGGTGCGCGCCAGCTCCATGTGCTCCGGTGAGGTCACCATGGGCATGACCCGGCTGATGGATTTTTCGATGTCGATGGCCGGGTAGTGGCCCGCATCCGCCAGCTCCCGCGCCAGCACGATGTGGCCATCGAGGATGGCCCGGGCCGCGTCGGCGATGGGATCCTGCAGATCGTCCCCCTCCGTCAGCACGGTGAAAAAGGCGGTGATGGAGCCCTGGCCGTCGCTGCCGTTGCCGGCCCGCTCCACCAGCGCCGGCAATTTGGCAAACACCGAGGGGGGATAGCCCTTGGTGGCCGGCGGCTCCCCCACCGCCAGTGCAATTTCCCGCTGTGCCTGGGCGTAGCGGGTGAGGGAGTCCATCAGCAGCAGCACGTTGAGCCCCTGCTCGCGGAAATACTCGGCAATGGCGAGCGCCGTCTCGCACCCCTTGAGGCGCATCAGCGGCGAGGCATCGGCAGGGGCGGCCACCACCACGGCGCGCTCGCGCCCCTCGGCGCCGAGGATCTCCTCGATGAACTCCTTCACCTCCCGGCCCCGCTCGCCGATGAGGCCCACCACGACGACATCCGCCACCGAGCCCCGGGTCATCATGCCAAGCAGCACGGATTTGCCGACACCGGAGCCGGCGAACAACCCCATGCGCTGACCCCGGCCCACGGTGAGCACGGCATTGATGGCCCGTACCCCCACGTCCATGGGTTGATGGATGGGGCGTCGGGCCAGGGGATTGATACGGTGCTGGGCGAACTGCACCGTCTGGGACGAGAGGATGGGGCCGAGCCCGTCCAGGGGCTGGCCGATGCCATCGATGACCCGGCCAAGCAGACTCATGCCCACCGGAATGCCGTGATCTTCGGTGACGGGCACCACCCGGGCGCCGGGAATAACCCCCTTGAGCTGCTCGCTCGGCATCAAGAACAGGCGATCCCCGGCAAACCCCACCACCTCGGCCTCCAGGGCCCCATCCTGGGTATCGATGCGGCACAGGGAGCCGATGGCGGCGCGGCAGCCAATAGCTTCCAGGGTCAACCCCACCACCCGGGTGAGCTTGCCTGCCACCGGTGGTATGGGGGCCTGCTCGCGAACCCGGTAGCCTTTAAGCCGATCAAGAAGGGGTGCCGTCATGTCGCCTCCGACGATGAGTGCCTGATGATGCCGTCAGCAGGGCGCTGCACGACGGGTTCGAACCGGGCCATGGCTCAGCTCGCGTTGTCACGCAGGAAGTTGCGCAGCAGTTGATCGATGCGCCCGGAGAGGGTGAGATCGATGCTGGAAAGCTCGGTGGCCAGTTGCAGATCGCCGGGGGAGAAGGTGGGCTCGCTTTGCAGCCGCCAGTGGCGCCTGGCGCACTCCTCGGCGCCAAAGGCGGCCTCTACCCGGGTCACATCCTCCGGGTGCAGCATCAGGGTGACCCCCTGCTCGGCGGCAGGGAGCAGGGCCAACCCCTGCTTGAGGGCCTCCAGCAGCAGCGTGGGGGAGGTTTGCGCCTCATGGCGGATGAGGGCGCGGGCGAGCTGTTGCACCAGGGCGATGAGCTGCTGCTCCACCGCCTCGTCCATCTCGCCAAGGGGAGTGGCCAGACGTGAGACCAGGGCTTGCCAGCGGGCTATCTCCAGCTCCACCTGCTCCCGCCCCATGGCGAGTCCCTCTTCCCTGCCCTGCTCCAGCCCGGCCTGGTGGCCCTGCTGCAAGCCTTCGAGCTTGCCCTCTTCCAGCCCCTTGGCAAAACCGGCCTCGCGCCCATCGCGCATCCCCTCTTCCCAGGCGGCCTGACGAATCGCCTCCACCTCTTCGGCGGTGATGCTGGGGGCGGGCTCTTCGGGTTGTTCTTCCGGCAGGGCCGCATCGGCCTGCTCCTGACGATACCAGTCAGGAGCCAGCCCCAGGGCATTGGTCTCGACCTCGGCTTCGGTCTCCATCTCTGGCCAGCCCCAGGTCTCAATCTGCGCCGTGTCGGACTCGGGCCTCAGATAGCCGCGCAGTTTGCTGTTCTTGTCATTCATGTGCCGAAGAGACTCCTATCGAGGGCCGGGTACAGGGGCCGACATCATCGCACATTCCATGGCCCATGGCTTAGAGGAACTCTTCGCCACCACCCGCCCCCAGCATGATCTCGCCCGCATCCGCCAGGCGGCGCGCGGTGGAGAGGATCTCCTTCTGGGCGGCTTCCACCTCGGAGACCCGGATCGGCCCCATAGCCTCGAGGTCGTCCGCCAGCATCTCGGCGGCCCGCTTGGACATGTTCTTGAATACTTTTTCCCGCATCTGGTCGTCCGACCCCTTGAGGGCCCGTTGCAGCAGATCCCCGGGCACTTCCCGCAGCAGGGTCTGGATGCCCCGATCGTCCACGTCGATGAGGTTTTCGAACACGAACATCAGATCCTGGATCTGCTGGCTCATCTCCTCGTCCGACTCGCGGATGGAGTCCATCAGCTGCCCTTCGATGTTGGTGTCCAGGTAGTTCATGATGTTGGCCGCCGCCTTCAGGCCGCCCATCTTGGCCGCCTGGGCACCGGCCGCACCGGCGAACTGTTTCTCCATGATGTCGTTGAGCTCCTGCAGCGCCGCCGGTTGCACCTCTTCGAGGTTGGCGATGCGCATCACCAGATCCAGGCGCACCTGCTCCGGGAACTGGCTCAGGATCTCGGCGGACTGCTCCGGCTCCAGATAGGAGAGGACGATGGTCTGGATCTGCGGGTGCTCATTCTGGATGATGCTGGCCACCTGGCGGGCATCCATCCACTTGAGGGAGTCGAGGCCGCGGGCGCCTGACCCCAGGATGATCTGATCCACCAGGTTGCTGGCCTTGTCCTCCCCGAGCGCCGCCACCAGGGCTTTGCGCACGAAGTCTTCACTGCCGATGCCGATGTTGGTGTACTTCTGGATGTCGTCGATAAATTGACGATGCACCGCCGCCACCCGATCGTGGCTGAAATCCGACATGGAGGCCATGGACATGCCGAGCCGCTGCACCTGCTTGGGCTCGAGGTGGCGGAAGATCTGGGCCGCGTCCTCCTCGTTGAGGCTCAGCATCAGCACCGCCGCCATCTCCATGCCCCCCATCTGATCCAGGATCAGGCGCTGGCTTTCGGTGATGTCGTTGCCGGTGACCTGGCTTTTATTCTCTTCAGGCATCTTTGGTTACCCATTCTTTGATGACCTGGGCGGCCAGGTCAGGTTCGTTCGCTACCAGGGCGCGCACGGCCTTGAGCAGATCCTCGTCACGGTGCAGGTCAGGCAGCTTGAGCTGACCATCCCGCAGACCGAATACCGGTTCGGCCTCGGCCTGGGCGGCCAGCAGGCTCAGTTCGTCGTCGCCACCCAGCACGGTGTGGTTGTCGAAGTCCAGCTCCCCTTCCGGCTTGGCGTCCGGGTAGAGCAGGCGCTTGAGCATGGGCCGCACCACGGTGACGATGAGCACTATGATAACCAGCACGGAGGCGGCGATGCGCACCGCGCGCCAGAACCAGGGCTGCTCGTAGAGAGGGATGTCGGCCACGGTCTCGAGTTCCGGGCGGTTGAACGGAATGGCGACCACCTCCAGGGTATCCCCCCGGGTCACGTCAAAGCCCAGACCGCCGCTCAGCAGACGGCGCAGGGTATCGAGTTCGGCCTGGCTGCGGGCTTCCCGGGTCACGGCACCGTCGGCGCCGGGGATGGCCTTGTAATCTACCGCCACCGACACCGTCATGCGGCGAATGCCGCCCTGCTGGCGCCGGATGTGGCTGACGGTGGTGTCCAGTTCGAAGTTGCGGGTCGCTTCCTTGCGGGAACGGCCGGAAGAGGCGGTTCCTTCTGCGCCGGCTGCCTGCTCGGGAATGTTGGACGCAGCGGGCGGCTGGTTGGAGAGGGCACCGGGCACCCCGCCGTTGCTGCCGCTGGCGCTGTTCTCTTCCATGGTCATTTCGGAGCGCACCGCCGGCAGGTCCGGGTTGTAGGTCTTGCGGGTCTGTTCCTGCTGGGAGAAGTCGAGGGAGAGATCCACCTCTGCCGTATAGTTGTCGGCCCCCAGCACCGGGATCAGGATGGCGTCAATTTTTTGTTTGTATTCGAGCTCCTGCTTCTGCTGCATCGCAAACTCCTTGCGGGTCTGGGCAGAGAGGGGATCCTGGGAGCCGGAGTTGAGCAGGCGACCGTTCTGGTCGGTCACGGTGACGCGGGTCGGCTCCAGACCGTGAACGGCGGAGGCGACCATGTCGACGATAGAGTCCACCTCACCCTGGCCCAGGGCGTTGCCCTTGAGGCTCAGGACCACAGTCGCGCTGGGCTTGCGTTCGTTGCGGGCAAACACGTTGTCTTTCGGGATAGCCAGCAGCACCTGGGCCTTGGCGACGTTCTGGAACTGCTCGATGGCGCTCGCCAACTGGCGCTCACGGCTCAGTTTCAGGCGCTCGCTCTCCATGCGCTGGCTGACGCCGAAGCTGGAGTCCTTGAGCAGGATGGCTTCGCCGTCGTTGCTGGCGTCGCTGTTGTTGGCCAGACCGGCGCGGGTCAGGCGCAACCGGATGTCCGCATAGTTTTCAGCACTGACCAGCACGCTCTTGCCGTCCACCTGATAGGGGATCTTCTGCTGATCCAGGTAATCCAGGGTGGAGACCAGCTCCTGGGTGGTGAAGGTGCCGAGGGGACGCATCTCCGGCTCCTTGCCCCACAAGAGGATGAAGACGGCGATGGCCAGACAGATGGTCAGCCCCAGGATCAGGGTGATCTGGCGCAACACATCGGTGTTGGACAGGAAGCCCAGCGCCGAGCTCTTCTGCTCGTGCTCGTCGAGGGCGGCCGCCCCCTCGTTGTTGATCAGCAGATCGCCGTTTTGATCAGTTGCCACGGTTTATGTCCTTGTTGCTGACATCTTCATGATGCTCGGTCGCCATGGGCCCGAGTTACACCGGCATGTTCATAATGGTCTTGTAGGCATCGACCATCTTGTTGCGCACCTGCACCGTCGCCTCGAAGGCGATGGAGGATTTCTGGCCGGCGATCATCACCTGGGAGAGATCCACCGACTTGTCGCCGAGATCGAAGCGGGTACGCAGATCGTTGGCGGTGCCCTGCAACTCGTTGACGTTGTCCAGGGCCTGTTGCAGCATCTGGCCGAAATCCGAGCTGACCGGACGACCGGGCTGGGTCAACGGCGTGGCACCGGCTTCCACCTTGAGGGCCTGCATCTCTTGCATCAGGCTGCTTGCGCTAATTTCCATCTTCCCTTCCCAGACAAATCATTGACACTGACTGGCTTGAAGCAATAAAGGTGCCAACCAGAGCGAGATCTCGAGATCAGGGATAAAAGCGGGGCGCGATCAGGCCGGCGGGCACCGGCCATCCGGGGATCAGGCCGCAGAGCCGGGGGGATCGCCCAGCAGCAGCCGCAGGTAACTCAGGTGCAGATCGTAGTGCTCGCCTGCAGGCAGCTTGGCCAGCACCTCGTCGCGCAGGTAGCGGGCCTTCTCCCCCGCCTGCTCGGGGGCCACCAGCCCCACGCTCACCAGCCTGGCGATGATGGCATGGGAAAGCGCCAGGCTGGCCTCGCCGGCCTCCCCCCAACCGAAGGATGCCTCCTGATCACCCTGTGTCAGGCAGGGTTCGAGCGGTGCCACCAGATCCCCCCAGACCCAGAACGCGGCCGGGCTCCCCTCCTGCAGTCGCAGATAGATGCTCTGCTTGTCCCACTCCCGGCGGTGGGCAGCCATCCGATCCTGTTCGGCCTCATGGGTCATCTTGCTCTCCTGGTCGCCGGACTCTGTGCGGCCCCCATGAAAAAGAGGGCCCAAGGCCCTCTTTTTACTGCAAGTCCCGACAATTAAACAGAGTGCACCTCGATCTCCTCCAAGAAAAAACGAGTCAGATCGGCAGGGATCACTTGTTCAGGTCATCATCCAGCCAATACTTGGAGCCCGAGATGTTGGCGTCAAGCAACAGCCCCTTCTCGCCAATCTGGTAGATGGCCATGCCGCCATTGTATTTGGCGGTGAGCTCGGCGCTCTCCTTGCCCGCCACGGCGCCCACCTCGGAGGTGGCTTCCCACCCCTTGCTGACGAAGGCATCGAACCTCGCCTTGTCTTCGAACAGGATCACCTGCTGGTAGAACTTGCCGCCGATCCCGGCCGCAAGACCGGCACCGAACATCTTCATGTAGGTGTGCTTGCCACTGGTGCGATTGACGGCCACCCCGGCCCCCTGATTGGTGTGGATCATCAGGGAGAACTTGCGCGAGTCGAACACCGCATAGCCATAAGCCTTGTCAAACAGCAACTTGGCCGAGGGCTGTTCGTTGAACAGCCGCACCAGGGCGGTATCGGCCATGGTATCGAGGGCGGTTCTCGCCTCCTCCGGGGTCTTGGGCTCGAGCATGGTGTCGAGCTTCTTCTCGGCGGCGGTCAGCCACTCCTTGCCGGTGGCCGCGCTCTCTGCCGTCCAGGCCCCCGCCTTGTTGTAGGCTTCGGCCCCCCAGCTGGACACCGACTCCCAGGTCTCCTTGGAAAAATCGGTGATCCCCTTCCACGCCTCCTTGCTGGTATCGCTCACCGCGGTACCGAGTTCGGAGGCGGCCTCCTTCAGCTTTGCCCAGTCGGCCAGACCGGGGGTCGAGGCCAGCGCCAGTGCCGTGGCTATCACCAGGAATCGAATCTTCATTGTTTCCACCCTCTGTGATGAGTCGAAGGTCACAGTAGCAGATCTGGCGCCTGCCCGTTAAGGGCATCCCCCCGGCGCGGGTCAGACGCTGACGCGCAGGGGCTCAACGAAGCCGTTTGCCCTGGCCGTCCACCACCTGCTCGCCATCCTCCTTGGCAAAGGCCCCTTGCTGCGGGTCGGGCAGGATATCGAGCACCACCTCCGACGGGCGGCACAGCCGGGTGCCGAGGGGGGTGACCACGATGGGCCGGTTGATGAGGATGGGGTGGGCCAGCATGGCATCGATCAGTTCGTCATCGCTGAAGCGATCTTCTGCCAGCCCCAGCGCCTCGTAGGGGGGCACGTTCTTGCGCAGCAGATCGCGCACCGGCATGCCCATGGCGGCGATCAGGGCCACCAGCTCGTCGCGGGAGGGGGGCGTCTCCAGATAGTGAATGATGGTGGGCTCCACACCGCTGTTGCGAATCAGCGCGAGGGTGTTGCGGGAGGTGCCGCACTCCGGGTTGTGATAGATAGTGATTGCACTCATTTGCCTGTCTCTCATGACTCAAGTGAATAGAAATGGGTTAGCGGCTCAGCCCCGCCTCGTACCAGGGTTTGCTGGCGTTGACCACGCGCACCACCAGCAGCATGACCGGCACCTCGATGAGCACCCCGACCACGGTGGCGAGCGCCGCGCCGGAATGAAAGCCGAACAGGCTGATGGCGGCGGCCACCGCCAGCTCGAAGAAGTTGGAGGCCCCGATCAGAGCGGAAGGGCAGGCCACCGAGTGCTTCTCCCCCACCTTGCGGTTGAGCCAGTAGGCGAGCCCGGAGTTGAACAGCACCTGGATCAGGATGGGCACCGCCAGGAGGGCGATGACCAGCGGCTGCTCCATGATGGCGTTGCCCTGGAAGGCGAACAGCAGCACCAGGGTGAGCAGCAGGGCCGCCACCGACCAGGGCTGGATGCGGGTCATGACGCCGTCAAAATGGGCCTGCCCCTTTCTCAGCAAGGCCTTGCGCAGCAGCTGGGCGAGGATGACAGGGATGACGATGTAGAGCACCACCGAGGTGAGCAGGGTATCCCAGGGCACGACTATGCTGGAGACCCCGAGCAGCAGCGCCACCAGCGGGGCAAAGGCAAACACCATGATGAGGTCGTTCACCGCCACCTGCGACAGGGTGAAGTAGGGATCGCCGTTGGTGAGGCGACTCCAGACAAACACCATGGCGGTGCAGGGGGCCGCCGCCAGCAGGATGAGACCCGCCACGTAGCTGTCCAGCTGATCCGCCGGCAGCCAGTCGGCAAACAGCACGCGGATGAAGAGCCAGCCGAGGAAGGCCATGGAGAAGGGCTTGACCAGCCAGTTGATGAAGAGGGTGACCCCGATTCCCTTGAGGTGCCCCTTCACCTGGTGCAGGGCGCCAAAATCTATCTTGAGCAGCATGGGGATGATCATCACCCAGATAAGCAGCCCCACCGGCAGGTTGACCCTGGCCACCTCCATGGCGCCGATGGCCTTGAAGAGGCTCGGCAACCCCTGCCCCAGACCAATGCCCACCAGGATGCAGAGGGCGACCCAGGCGGTCAGATAACGTTCAAAAAAGCCGATGGCAGGGGCTGCCTTGGCCTCACAGCTTGCAGACATGATGACTCCCGGTGCGATCCACGCTCGCACCCCAGGTTGAATAGATGAATGACACGGCACATGGGCATCGACAGCCCTGGCCCGTTACGACTCGCCGCAGCAGGGCGACGACCCCTCGGCGCGGGAAGCGCTGCCGGGCCCGGCGGGCAGCAGGCCGCACGCCTCGGGATGACCGGCGCAGCACTCCTCGGTGAGGTAGGCGATCACCCCCAGCATCAGGGGGATGTTGGCGCGATAGCGCAGAAAGCGCCCCTCCTGCTCCACCGACAGCAACCCGGCGTTGAGCATCCCCTTGAGGTGAAACGAGAGGGTATTGGGGGCGATGTCGAGCTCGCCGGCCAGCTCCCCCGCGACCCGCCCCTCCAGCCCGGCCTTGACCAGCAGCCGCCACACCTCGAGCCGGATCCCGGAAGCCAGTGATTCAAAGACCTTGGTGGCCGTCTCTTTGTTCATGGGTCTCCCCCCTTGGATGCTTCATTTCAACTATACAAGAATTATTGAAATGATCAAAGTGTCACCACCGAGCCGACATCGCGACGGGACGGGCCGCCAGAAGCGCCGCCCCGGCCATGTCGTGCCCGCCAGCGGCCTCATGTCAGTCATATGGCTAATGTCTGACCTCTCTTTATAAGGCACTCTTATGACCTTACCCCGGACAATCCTCCCGTTGGCCGCCCCGCTCACCGCGGCGCCCTGCCCCGCCGCAAAGCCGCAATGCCGCAGAACAACCCCCGGCGCCGGATGCACCAAAAGGCGATGAAACGAGAAATGGCCCCAGGCCCCGCCATCAGATGACGGGGCCTGGGGAATCCGGGAGAAACCAGGGAGGAGAGAGGGGCGCAATCAGGTGATCACGGGATCCCGATATTGCCGGTGGATGGCACAAAACGCCTCCCGGCTTTGCAGCGCCGCCGCGACGCAGACAGGGTCGAACTGGCTGCCGGCATGGGTCTTGAGGTATTCAAAAGCCGTTTCGAGGGGCCAGGCCTGCTTGTAGGGTCGCTCGCTGGTAAGGGCGTCAAACACATCTGCCACCGCAACGATGCGGGCTTCCAGGGGGATCGCCTCCCCCGCCAATCCTTCCGGATACCCCTGACCGTCGAAACGCTCGTGGTGGTAGGCGATGATGTTCTTCAGCATGTCGGTGTGATGGATGCCGTCCAGGCCGAACTTGCGGATCATCAGGGCGATCATCTCCCGCCCCTTGAAGGGGTGGGTCTTCATCACCCCGTACTCCTCGGCCGTGAGCTTGCCCGGCTTGAGCAGGATGGCGTCGGGCACCGCAATCTTGCCGATATCGTGCAGCTCGGAGAAGAGGTGAATGAACTCCACCTCCTCGTCACTCAAGGGGTAATGGGCCGCCACCTCCCGGGCGATGAGCCGCGAATAGGCCGACATCCGGTGCAGGTGATTGGCGGTCTCCTCGTCCCGGTAGCGGCTGAACTCCCGCACCGTGGTCAGGGCCCCGTTCAGGGTCTGGATGGAAAAGAACTCCACCGCGATGATGGCCGCCAGGATCTGGGCATAGGCCGCCAGCTCACCGCAAATGGCGCCATCGAAGTAACCGGGCTCTTTGGCATCGCAAAACAGAAAGCCGAACAAGCGACTGTTGAGCAGCAGCGGCTCGGTATAGCTCGACGCGTACCCGGCCGCCAGCACTTTGCGGCTGTGCTCGGAGGGGGAGCCAAGCAGGGAATCCAGGGTGTCGAGCACCCTGGGCTGCTGATGTTCGGCCAGGTAGCGCAGGGAAGGCACCTCGCTCAGCCTGACCTCGTACTGCAACAGCGGCGAGCCCCCGTCCGTGCTGTGGGCAAAGGTCTTGAGCTGGTCCGTCTGCGGGTCGTAGATGGCGATCGCCACCCGGCTCAACTTGTCAAAGCGCTGCCTGAGGGTGGCGTGCACGTTCTGCACTTTCTCACCAAATGAACTCTCCATCCCGCACATCCTTCTGATAGGCCTGTTGGGAGTATAGTGACACCCGTTTTGCCCCTCCTGCCAAATGGTGACGGCGCACAGGGATCGTGATCCCGCCCGCACTGGCGACGGCCCCCTCCCTGCCCGTGGTCATGTCACGCCCGCCCCACCCCGCGTCCCCGGGCAAAGAGATTGTTCGCTTCCGACGTGTCGGCTGTATAGTTTTTGGTTAGCCATTCCGGTAAAATCCGCGCCCTTGAATAAGAGCCACCTAAGAGTGATTGAGCGATGTCCAACACAAAACAGGCCCCCAAAGTAGGATTCGTCTCCTTGGGTTGTCCTAAGAGCACAAGACCAATCCATAGCTAATACAGTCAGTCAGGCTTGTGCTGGCGGTATCCCATCACTGTGCTGGTGCTGAAAGTTGTAGTACTGATATGTCGCTTCACACAGGGTCATGTCTCCCGTTACCTAGGAGGTGTTCGTCCGATCAACCATCAGGATACGCCCGAACACGCTCAAGCTCTGCTCGACCGCATCAGCCGCATCGAGCATGGAATCCTGGCTTAACGCCTAGGCTAGGATGTTATGTTGGGTTGACCGACATTGAAGAGGTGCTTAATGAAGCCCGCCCCCATGGAGACTCATAGGGGGATTAAAACGCTGATTGACGCCAGTTATAATCCAAAACAAGCTGAGGCAGTGTTGGCATTACTTTACTAGGTCCAGCGACAAATGCGCCCGCCGCTGTGGCAAACCACGATGAGCGAAGAGCGGTGATCTTCCGTTGGCAGACATCAGGGCTGACGCAACTTGTCTCAAACACAGCCTCTTTTTGGAGGGCGCAATCGTGTTGTTTACCTCGTTAAAGTACATATTTTGGGGATGAGCATGGTCTCTCTAACTTGTGCCACTGCCGCTCTATGTGATTCACCCAAGGGCTGTAGACTGGCTGGAATACCAGGCATGACTAATGATGGCCCTCTAAGATACAGCTCCATATGAGTGTAAACATCTCATATCAGAGACTTGTTCACTTCCTTAGCTCCTGAGGTATCGGCCAATTTTTCTTAAAATCCATAAACTCAGCAACAAACGAACCCATCACACTCTTAACAAATTCATCATATATGGATTGATTGATAGTGACATGTAAGAGTGAATCCACTCTCAGCGAATCTCCTACTGCGGCTAGGAAATCCGCATTGTGAAAAATTAATGTCACTGTGCCACTTTTTTGATCCTGGCTCAGGATGATCTGTTGATTGGACATTATCCACCCTCAAATGATGCTTATATGCCGTGTCATTATACAAGTGTACTAATAGGCGTGTACAGTGCGCCGTATAATGTAGACCATAGCTCCTCTTGTGAGGAGATAACATGGATTCTGACGAGTTTGAGCTGACGATGCTCGCAACTGCATTCGGTAAAAATGTACGAGAACTGCGGTCTGCACGAGGTATGCAACAGGAAAAACTAGCGCTAATTGCTGGTATAGACCGTGGTCATATGGGAAAAATCGAACGTGGGGAGACTAGGGTAACCCTTGAAAAAGTTTATTTGATCGCAAAGGCCCTTGGGGTCTCGCCTGCATCATTGCTGCCATAGCCATAGCATGGCTGTTGCTCTTACCCAATGGCCCGCCCTGGATTTGCAATAAACTCGAACACGCCAAACACCTCACCTTATCACTGCATACAAACCGCCCTGAGCTGGTTTGGTACAGTTTCAGCTCCAGCCAGTGCCAGGCGAAACCACACTCGTTGTCATCGGACGCATCAGGGAGATGCGTCACATTCGGCCAGAAGTTTGCCCACAAACGCTACATCCGTTGCTCCGTCGACCCTCACAGAGTAGCGATGATACTAGGCAGTCCTCTCATGAGGCCAGTCGGGAAAGGAGATCTTGTTTAGGAAATCGTCGGTGTCACAACTCACAAACGCATCGCCCAGACAGCCGATTAGGAAGCAGAAGCCAGCAGGTATCTCAATCCTCTCGTTGTGACTACAACAAAACCGTTGAAAACAACAACCCTGTGCCTGGGAGATATTCTGAAAAAATCGCTGATACCGAGATTGATGTACTGTAAGCATTTCACGATACTTATAATGCAAATGCCTGCGGGCATTGATGTACTGATCACTCCGTTGTCAGCTGACAATCGCCATCGCTGGACAGGACGAGTTCCATCTCATACTACCGATAATCCATCTGCCAGAAAGCACCGAGCCGAAGATCGGCCAGCAAGCAGCCAGGATTTCATTTCACGATACCGATAATGGGGTCGCCAGCGACTACTGAGGTGCAGATCACCCCGTTGTCAGCTGACAATCGCTGCCAGCCAGTAGCCTAGTTTCCATTTCTCGATACCGATAATGCGGTTTCCAGCGGCTACTGATGCGCAGATCACCCCATTGTCAGCTGACAATCGGTGCCAACCAGCAGCTTGGTTTCCATTTCTCGATACCGATAATGCGGTTTTCAGCGGCTACTGAGGCGCAGATCACCTCGTTGTCAGCTGACAATCGCTGCCAACCAGCAGCTTGGTTTCCATTTCTCGATACCGATAATGCGGTTTTC
>NZ_JAGKRI010000141.1:0-4944 GCF_017939255.1 Aeromonas sp. Prich7-2 | reverse complement strand
CACTGAAGGGAGAATCGATGAGAAAGAGGAGAAGTGAGTTGACCCAATCTGAACACTCGAGTTAGAAACGGGGTGACGTGAGCGCGTTAAGGATCAGGGTGTTCACGTTGGCCGGAATGGCTGTTCAACTTCGCCGGAATACGCAGATGCGAAGCCGCTTGAAGTGCCACAAGGTCAGATTGAGTTTAAGCAACTGAACTTTAACTACGGCAAAGCAGCAGGTGAACATGGTCCTGTGATTGATGGTCTGGACTTGTCGATTAAACCCGGTGAAAAAGTAGGTTTAGTCGGCCGTTCTGGTGCTGGTAAATCCACGCTGGTGAACTTACTGCTGCGCTTTTATGATGTCAATTCAGGCCAGATTTTGATAGACGGTCAGGACATCAAAACTGTATCACAGGAAAGTCTTCGCGCTCATATAGCTATGGTGACCCAGGATACCTCCCTGCTACACCGTACTGTAAGGGAAAATATTTTATATGGTCGTCCTGGCGCTACCGAAGCGGAAATGATTGAAGCAGCCCGTTTAGCCGAAGCCGATGCTTTTATTCAGGAGCTTACCGATCCTAAAGGCAACAGTGGCTACGACGCTCAGGTGGGCGAACGTGGAGTCAAGCTTTCTGGTGGTCAACGTCAACGTATTGCAATAGCTCGGGTTTTACTGAAAAACGCCCCTATTCTGATTTTGGATGAAGCCACCTCAGCGCTGGACTCCGAAGTAGAATCAGCTATTCAGCATAGTCTGACTCAGTTGATGATAGGCAAAACGGTTATAGCCATTGCACACCGTTTATCTACCATAGCAGCTATGGACAGGCTGATCGTTCTGGATCAAGGTCGTATTGTGGAACAAGGCAGTCATCAGGAACTGATCGCCAAAGGCGGTATTTACGCTCAATTATGGGCGCATCAAACCGGCGGCTTTATTGGTGTGGAATAAATAATAAAGGTCAGAGTCTTGGCTCTGACCTGTTGTTTTTAGCTTAAACGCGGGTCGGTTTCAGCGACCATCGGCCGGTTTAAATGCGCATTTCTGAACTGTAATAATACAGGGAAGGGTTTTAAGTCGACTAAATCGCGGAACAATATCCAGTCGATTAAAGTGAACAGACTGATACCAGGATAGTCCCAGTCACCGAAATGCCCTGCCCTGATTTGTTGCTCAAGTGCCTCTAGCGTCGCCTGAATTCGCTCATGCTGAAGATTAAAAAACAATTTATCTTCAGTCACGTCAAAACCTGAGCGCTTACAAAGCAGTAATTCAACCAAGGAGTCTGTGCAGGCATTGATGGTCGTCAGACCGTTTTCCTGATCCCAGCTCAATGGTTTGAATTTCAGTTTCGAAGCCAAATAACGATAAATTACGCCTGAATCAAAAATAACCTGCTCTCCATCCACTAACACAGGCACTTTGCGTGCCGGATTATGTTGTACCAACACTGAACGGCCTTCAGACTCAAAAATATTAAGCGCTACAAACTGATAAGGTTGCCCTGCCAGTACTAAACGTAAACGACGAACAAAAGGGGAAGCCACTGAACCTAATAACTGCATAACCTACTCCAATTTCAAACCATAGCTTTAGTGTACAACCAGAGTCAGCGGCTTAGATAGTGCTGATAGTCTGTTAATTTGGGCTTAGGGCAGAAAGCTTTTTCAATTCAAATTGATACGCAGTCTGAGCAACCTGCGCAATGATAGCTTCATTGGTTCGGCTTGACTCGGCTGAGTCTTTCACAAAAACAGCAACCAGCAAGGGCCGTCCATCAGGCAACAGAATGATACCTAAATCATTAGTGGCCGCAGTTTTTCCGGCTTTGATACCCGAAGTACCAGTTTTATGTGCGACCACAGTACCAGCTGGTAACAAACCTTTTAACCGCTCTGGTCCTGTGGTGGTTTCGACCATCCACTTCCATAACAAAGCCTGCGAGGTTTCAGACAGCTGTGTTTTTTGCTCAAACTTTTTCAGGATCTCTGCAGCACCTTTCATCGAGGTCCAGTTTTGATACTGCACCTGATCATCGGCGTGCATCTGCGCTTCATTTGCGACCACAGCGGTCTCCTTTATACCCATAGACTGGATATAGTCATGCAAAGCAGCTGGTCCACCAACCAGTTCAAATAACAAATCACAGGCCACGTTATCGCTGAGCGAGACCGAGTATTGCAGCAGTTGCTGCACTGGAACACTAAACTCGTCTCCCTGATACGCTTTCATTATCGGAGCCCAGGTATTCTGTAAAACCTTAGCCCTGTTTACGATAACGGTCTGATTTAAATCCAACTTTCCCTGATCAACCTGATGCAGTACCAACATAGCTAAATGCAATTTAAATACACTTTGCATTGGGAATTTTTCAAAAGGATTAATCAGTAAAGGTTCCAGATCGTCAGGCCCCCACACTGCAACGCCTACAGTGGCTTTTTTTCCAATGACTATGGATTCAATTTGCTCTTTTAACAGTGGGGATTGCGCTGAGGTTTCGAATGAACTAAAAGATACCATCAGTAGCGTCGAGGCAGTAACTACAGCTTTTATAATGACATTCATCGGATTGTCCTTTTGATAAGTCGATATGAATTATACAAAAGGCAGCCAAAGCTGCCTTTTTAGGGTATAGGAAGTATAAACCACCTTTTTGGGTATAGGAAGTATAAACCACCTTTTTGCTCCTCATCCGAAGTATCTTACCTGAAATTCCCTCACTCGTTTACCGCTCAAGCCCCAATTTTAACTGCCGGTCCAGCCTAAACCGCTCTAATAAGGTTCGATTTGGCGGTAAAATCTCTAGCCTGATAGCTCGAGAGATACAAACTGCCCCACCGCCCCGTTTAAAAGTTGGCAGTGTTGAGCAGTGTTGGATTTGGGGTCGTCAGTCAAAGAGACGACTCTGTGATGGATCGAACAGGCTGGGAGTCAGTGGCGGCGCTCGTTCTGGTGGCAGCTCACGCTGCTTGGCGGCATTCGCCTTGGCTGTTTTCTGTTTCAGATGCTTGAGAATCTGCTCAATGACCTTCGGATCTTCGATGCTGGCAATCACTTTGACGTGACCGCCGCAGTGTTCGCAGACTTCAATATCAATATTGAAGACTCGCTTGAGGCGTTGCATCCAGGTCATGGCGCGGTGGCGCTCTGCAGGACTCTTGTCACGCCAGTTAGTATCGAGACCTTCCGATTTGTCGGGCTTCTTGCCCCGCTTGGCGGGTGTTACTTGAACTCGGTGTTTGCTGTTCGGTGCAAAGACGCCGTGGAAGCGTGTGAGGTTGACTCGCGGCTTAGGTACCAACGCAGCGAGTTTGGCGATGAAGTCCAGCGGCTCGAAGATCACATGGGTGGTGCCATTGCGGTACGGAGTTTTGAGCTCGTAACGCACCTGCCCATTGGCGGTTAATGCCAGACGTTTTTCTGAAACCGCTGGCCGACTAATGTAGCGACACAAGCGCTCAAGCTTATCCCGCTGATGCGCTTCGGCCATCACACCGGCGTGTAGCGAGAAACCAGCATGGTTGGCTACTCGACTGCTTGAGTCGGCTTTATCCTCACGCCCTGGCAAGGTTTGCAGGGTGAAGACTTTGCGCCCTTGCTGGGGGCCGACGGCAATGCGATACGTAACCGAAGCACCATGTAATTGAGTCAGCGTATCGTCTTCGCCCTCTTCCAGTGTCAACCACGTATTCTCGGCATCACGCTCCAAAATCCCACGCTTTTCCATGCAGCGAGCGATGCGATGGCTGAGGGTGTGAGCGAGCGTATTCAGCTCATCGTAAGTGGGTGCCTTGACACGATGGAAGCGTTGCTTGCCATAGTCATCTTCGGCATAGACACCATCGAGAAACAGCATGTGGTAGTGGACATTGAGATTTAGCGCGGAGCCAAAGCGTTGGATAAGAGTCACTGAGCCAGTTTGTGCAGAGGCTTTGGTGTAACCGGCTTTTTTGATCAGATGAGTTGAGAGTGTACGATAGACGATACTCAAGACCTGGCCCATCAGCTGGGGATGGCGAGCCAGCAAAAAGCGTAGCTGGAAAGGAAAGCTGAGCACCCACTGGCGAATGGGCTCCTTGGGGAAGACTTCGTCTATCAGCAGCGCCGCACTCTCGGCCATCCGGCGGGCACCGCAGCTAGGGCAAAAGCCGCGTCGTTTACAGCTGAAGGCGACCAGACGCTCGTGATGACAATCCTCGCAGCGAACCCGCATGAAACCATACTCCAGACGGCCACATTGGAGGAGGTCGTTGAATTCTTGTTGGATGTAGCGAGGCAGGTGTTGACCTTGGGCTTCGAGTGAGGCTTTGAAGGCTGGGTAGTGCTGCTCAACCAGCTGGTAGAGCAGCGTCTGGTCGGGTTGGTGGCGTTCGTAACCGTTTGTTTGAGTGGGCGATTGACTCGCCGTGGCGTTCCTTGCCAGCGACATGGGTATCCTCCGCTGATACTGTGGTTATGTACAGTATCAGCGGCTTGCGTTCAGACGTCCAGTCTGGCCCTAGACATCGCTAAATGCTTAACCCGCAATAGCCCTCACGAGTTGTTATCAGCCACTACCGGTTGAGCGAGAAGGTTTTGGGTTCAGGGTGCTATTGCTCCACCAATCACAATACTGAAGCCCCAACTGTTATCAGTTGGGGCTTTTTCTTGTCTGTTTGCGGCGGTTGCGTTTTATCGGTAGTCGTCGAGCTCTGCACCATCCCACATAAGAGCTTAACGGTGCGATCTTCAACGCCATCACACAAAACTTTCTTTTTCACGCACAGTCAACTTATTGGATGTTTTATTAACAACCCAAAAGGAGATATTTAGCGGGCGGCCGGAAGGTGAATGCTAGGCATGATCTAACCCTCGGTCTCTGGCGTCGCGACTGCGAAATTTCGCGAGGGTTTCCGAGAAGGTGATTGCGCTTCGCAGATCTCCAGGCGCGTGGGTGCGGACGTAGTCAGCGCCAT
>NZ_JAGKRI010000140.1:0-17949 GCF_017939255.1 Aeromonas sp. Prich7-2 | reverse complement strand
CTACCCGATGCACACGAGTGTGCTGGAAGGGGTGAACAACAAGATCAAAGTGATAAAGCGTATGGCATATGGATTTAGGGACTCAGAATACTTTTTTCTGAAAATCAAGGCGGCCTTCCCCGGAAAGCCGCGATGAACCTTTTTTTCGCCTTTTCCTTTTCATCTGGGCCCTGATCCGGCTGGCGAGCCGCCTTTTGCATCCAGGCAGGGCGGCGCTCCTGTCATCCCTGCCGGTTTACCCAGGCCATCACAGCATCACTCACCCTCGGGAGCGCGACTTGCCGCCCTGCCAGCGTTGCAGCGCAGCCCCCGCCAGCACCAGCAGGATGCCGAGCAGATCGCTCGCGGCCAGCCGTCCGGCCAGGGCATCGAGCAGGGCGCCCCCCGCCAGTTGGCCCGTGACGATGAGCAGGGCGCAGGCCAGGGCGCCGATCCGGCCGATGGCCCAACTGCTGATGGCGACGAACAGCGCCCCCAGCACGCCGCCGAGCAGCAGCCAGGGATCGAGCCCGGCGAGCCGCTCCCAGGGTGCCCCTTTGAGGATGAGCAGGACGCCGAGCAGCCCGAAGCCGAGCAGGTGGTTGGCAAGGGAGGCCGTCATGGCGCCCCGGGCGCTGGCGAGGCGGCCATTGAGGGTGCGCGACAGGCTCACCGCCACGCCGTTCAGCAGTCCCAGCAGGATCAATAGGGTCATGGTGTCTCTCCTAACGCAGCACGATAAGCAGTGCGCCGGCCATCACCAGCAGGGCGGCGAGCGCGTCTTTTCCCGAGGGGCGGCGGCGAGCCAGTCCGAGCCAGCCGAGGCCATCGCACAGGGCACCAAACAGCAGCTGGCCGAGCAGCAGCAGGGCCAGGGTGCCCGCCATGCCGAGGGGCGAGTTGAGGCACAGGGCCGCCAGTACCACGGTGAGCGCCCCCGGCAGACCGCCGAGCCAGGCCCAGAGCGGGGCCGCCTCCGGCGTCGGGGGCCTTGGGGAGAGCCACCACAGGAGCGCGGCCACCAGGGTGCCGACCCCGTGGGCCAGCCAGCTCGCGAGCCAGGGGTCGGTGGCGCGGGCCAGGGCCCCGTTCTGGGCGATCATCAGCGCCAGCAGCAGGCCGGCAGCGAAGGCGGCCAGGGCGCCCAGGGTCTGGCCAAGTGTCTGGCCGAGGGCGGGGCGGCCGGAGCCGCGGTCAACAAGCGGGGGGATCATGGGGTCACTCCTTGGTTGAACTGACGAGCAGGGTAAATTGTTTTTAATTTGGGGATCTACCCTCCTGGAATAACTTTGTTTCCATATTGAGAACAACATGAACCAGGAAGCCTTCGCCCTGCTCCCGGCCTTCGTCGCCGTGGTGGAGTCGGGCACCTTCTCCGGCGCCGCCCGTCAGCTCGGTCTCAGCAAGTCGGTGCTGAGCAAGAAGGTGAGCCAGCTCGAGCAGGCCCTCGGCTGCCAGCTCCTCTATCGCACCACCCGCTCCCTCACCCTCACCGAGGCGGGGGAGCGCTACTTCGAGACGGTGCGCCATGCGGTGCGCCTGGCCTGCGACGGGGAAGATGCCATCGGCGCCCTGCAATCGGCCCCCCGCGGCCTGCTGCGGGTGACGGTGCCCATGGTCTATGGCCGCCGCCACATCGCCCCCCTTGTCCCGGAGTTTCTCGCCCTCCACCCCGAGGTGCAGTTGCAGCTCGAGATGAGCGACGACCAGCAGGATCTGGTGGCCGAGGGGTTCGACGTGGCGGTGCGCATCGGCGCGCTGGAGGATTCGAGCCTGGTCGCCCGCCGCCTCGCCCCCTGTCTCAGCACCCTGTGCGCCTCCCCCGCCTACCTGGCGAAGGCCGGTACGCCCCGCACCCCGGCCGATCTCGAGCGCCACAACTGCCTCTTCTACTCCCTGTTTCGCGGCGGCACCCAGTGGCGACTGCACGGGCCCGAGGGAGAGGTGGCCATCACCCCCAAGGGCAATTTCGAGGTCAACAACAGCGACGCCATCCACACCGCGCTGCTGGCGGGGCTCGGCATCGGCAACATGCCGGACTTCATCGTGGCGCGGGATCTCGCCGCCGGTCGGCTGGTGCCCCTGCTGCCAGACCATGCCCTGCCCGAGCACGGCATCTGGTGCCTCTATCCCAAGCGCCGCCACCTGCCCGCCAAGGTGGAGGCCTGGCTCGCCTTCCTGCAGGAGCGCCTGGGGCTGCGCTGAGGGCCCGATAACCGGAACGGTTCACGTTTTTTTCATCGGGAAGGGAGTAGAGTAGGCAGCAAACCAAGCATCTGTTTTGATTGGAGAAGCACTCCGGGGTCATGCCACGGCATGGCCCCCCAGGTGGAGTACCACGATGAAGAAAACCGCGATTGCCCTGACCCTGGCCAGCCTGCTGGCGCTGCCGCTCGTTGTCTTACCCAATGCCTGGGCCGCCCCGGTGCGCTCCCTGCAAAAGGAGCAGAATTACGAGCAGTTCATCAGCAAGCGCCAGGTGGTGGATCAGCTGCTGGCAGACGCTGCCCGCATCTTCCACTCCCCCGCCCGGGTCTCCGATGCGGGCTTCACCGCCAAGATGCCGAGCAACATGGAGCAGGTGACCACCCTGCTGCTGGAGGCCCACCAGCTCGAGCCCTATCGCACCGATCTGCTCGTCTCGGCGGCCAACGCCCAGATCTACAACGGCAACGTGGAGAGGGCCATCGCCCTGTTCGAGCAGGCCCAGAGCGCCGCGCCGGACGATCTGGACATCAACACCTATCTGGCCACCTGGCAGCGCTTCAAGGGCAACCAGGCCAAGGCCGATGGCTACCTCAAGCGGGTCGGCGAGCTCAATGCCGGTCGCGCCGCCGACTTGCAGCGGCTGTTCGCCACCGTGGACAGGGTGGTCGCCACCCCCCTCAAGGAGCGTCAGGGACGGGGCGAGAAGAAGGGGCGCCGCGCCATCGTCACCCTGGGCTATGCCCTCAATCCCGATGGCTCCATGAACGAGATCCTGCTGGGGCGCCTCGAGACCACCCGCGCCCTGGCCCAGGCCGATCCGGCGGCCCTCGTCATCCTCACCGGCGGTGTGCCCCAGAACCGCCAGACCGAGGGCAAGCAGATGGCGGACTGGCTGGCGAAAAAGGGCATCGACCGCTCCCGCATCATCGAGGAAAACTACGCCACCAGCACGGTGGAGAACGCCCTCTACAGCGGCTATGTCCTCGCCCGCCACGAGATTGAGTACGCCACCCTGGTGAGCTCGGCGAGCCATGTGCGCCGGGGCCAGACCCTGCTGGAAATCGCTTGCTGGCAGAGCGGCCCGGCGAACATCCGCATCGACAGCGTCGCCTACCCGGACAAGCCCCTCTCGGCCCTGGCCAAGGCAAGCCCGGAGGAGCTGCTTGGCATCTACCGGGACGCCCTGCGCACCTATGGCCTGTGGAGCTACCGCTCGGCCCCGCTGGTGGAGCGCTGATCCCCCGGCCCCGCCACCCTGGCGGGGCCTTTTCCTCTCTTCCCCCTACCAGTCACTGCGCCCCCTGGTGGCTGGCCCCTGCACGCACCTACTGGCCCCTTGCGCCAGCCACCCGATAGACGGCGGGTGAGCAAGCTATCCACTTTCTGGCATATCTCAATCAGATCATTGATTTACCGTTCTTTTTCTAAGAACCAAACGGCATGAGAACACCCTTCTCGTTCCTTCGCCCTCGGGGATGTTCAGATAAAGATGTGGCTTCCAACACCCCCAACAAGGAAGTGCATCATGACAGCAAAAGGCATCTCTCTGTGGCTCGCGGCCTCCATGCTGCTCGGCCAGTCCGCCCAGGCCCTCGACGTCACCGTGGCCTACCAGACCTCCGCCGAACCCGCCAAGGTAGCCCAAGCCGACAACAGCTTCGCCAGGGAGAGCGGCGCCACCGTGGATTGGCGCAAGTTTGACAGCGGCGCCAGCGTGGTACGGGCGCTCGCCTCTGGCGACGTGCAGATAGGCAACATCGGCTCCAGCCCCCTGGCGGTGGCGGCGAGCCAGAATCTGCCCATCGAGGTGTTCCTGCTCGCCTCCAAGCTCGGGGAGTCCGAGGCCCTGGTGGTGAAGCAGGGGCTCGCAAAACCCGAGGATCTCGCGGGCAAGCGCATCGCCGTGCCCTATACCTCCACCACCCACTACAGCCTGCTGGCGGCCCTCAAGCACTGGAACGTCGACCCCGCGACGCTGCAGATCGTCAACCTGCAACCACCGGCCATCATCGCTGCCTGGCAGCGGGGCGACATCGACGGCGCCTATGTCTGGGCCCCCGCCCTCAACCAGCTCACCAAGGAGGGCAAGGTGCTGACCGACTCCGCCCAGGTGGGTGACTGGGGGGCGCCGACCCTGGACGTCTGGGTGGTGCGCAAGGACTTTGCCAAGGCCCACCCCGAAGTGGTGCAGGCCTTCGTGAACAGCACCCTGGCCGCCCAGCGCGACTACCTGGCCAACCCCGACGGCTGGCTCACCAAGCCGGACAACCTCGCCAAGCTGGCCAAACTGAGCGGCGTTCCCGAGGCGGACGTTCCCGCGCTGGTGAAGGGCAACACCTACCTCGATGCGAAGGCCCAGAGTGCCGAGCTCGGGCGCCTCGTCAACCAGACCATCATCGACACCGCCCGCTTCCTCGAGAGCCAGGGCAAGGTCGCGAACGCCGCCTCGGACTACCGCCAGTTCGTGACCGATCGCTTCGTGAAAGCCGTGGCCCAGTAAATCCAAGGAGACGACCATGCTGCAGCTCTCTCATGTGTGCGCCGAGTACGCCGGCAGGCGGGTGCTCGACAACATCAACCTCTCCCTGTCCGAGGGGGAGCTGATGGTGGTGCTGGGGCCCTCGGGCTCGGGCAAGACGACCCTCCTCAACCTGGTGGCGGGCTTCGAGCCTTGCCACCACGGCCAGATAAGCCTTGAGGGCAAGCCGGTCACCGGCCCCGGCGCCGAGCGCGGCGTGGTGTTCCAGAGCGAGGGGCTGCTGCCCTGGCGAAACGTGCGAGACAACGTGGCCCTCGGCCTGCAGCTGGCGGGCGTACCCAGTGCCGAGCGCACCGAACAGGCCCAGGCACTGCTGCGTCAGGTGGGGCTGGAGGGGGCCGGCGATCGCGCCATCTGGCAGCTCTCCGGCGGCCAACGCCAGCGGGTCGGCATCGCCCGGGCCCTCGCCACCCAGCCCCGCCTGCTCCTGCTGGACGAGCCCTTCGGCGCCCTGGACGCCTTCACCCGGGAGCAGATGCAGACTCTGCTGCTGCGCCTGTGGCACGAGCACCGGCGTCAGGTGCTGCTCATCACCCACGACATCGAGGAGGCCATCTTCATGGCCACCGATCTGGTGCTGCTCTCCCCCTCCCCCGGGCGGGTGACGGAGCGGCTGACCCTGGATTTCGGTCGCCGCTTCGCCGCCGGGGAGCCCTGCCGCAGCATCAAGTCCGATCCGGCCTTCATCGAGCGCCGTGAATACGTGCTGGAACGGGTGTTCGCAGAGCGGGAGGCCTTCGCATGACCCTCGCCCTCGCCCGGCAACGGGATGTCACCCACACACGGGCAGCGGGCTGGCCCCTGCCCCGCCGTCTGACCCTGAGCCTCGCCACCCTGATCGTGCTGCTGGCCCTGTGGTGGCTGGTGGCCCACTTCGGCTGGGTCGATCCCCTGTTCCTGCCACCCCCACAGCGGGTGCTGGCACAGCTCATCACCATCGCAGGCCCAACGGGCTTTATGGATGCCACCCTGTGGCAACACCTGGGGGCCAGCCTGGGGCGCATCCTGGTGGCGCTCGCTGCCGCGGCGTTCTTTGGCATCACGGTGGGCATCGCCATGGGGCTCTCCCCCACGGTGCGCGGCGTGCTGGATCCCCTCATTGAGCTCTACCGCCCGGTGCCGCCGCTCGCCTACCTGCCACTCATGGTGATCTGGTTTGGCATCGGCGAGACCTCCAAGGTGCTGCTCATCTATCTGGCCATCTTCGCGCCCGTGGCCCTGGCGACCCTGGTGGGGGTGCAGAGCGCCAACGCGATGCGAGTGCGGGCTGCGCAGGCGCTGGGCGCATCCCGGTCCCAGGTGCTCTGGCACGTGATCCTGCCCGGCGCCCTGCCGGACATCCTGACCGGGCTGCGCATCGGGCTCGGGGTGGGCTGGTCCACCCTGGTGGCGGCCGAGCTTATCGCCGCCACCCGGGGGGTGGGCTTCATGGTGCAATCCGCCGGCGAGTTTCTCGCCACCGACGTGGTGCTGGCGGGCATCCTGGTGATCGCCCTGATCGCCTTCGTACTGGAACTGGGACTGCGCGCCCTGCAGCGCAGGCTCACCCCCTGGCATGGAGAAGGACAATGAGCCACAGGCTGACCTCTTTCCTTCGCCCCCCTTTCCTATTGGTATCGGGCCTTCACGCCCCCAGACATGGAGCAAGACCATGACCGACAAGTTGACCATTACCCCCCTCGGCCCCCACATCGGCGCCGTCATCGCCGGCGTCAATCTGGCCGAGCCCCTGAGCCAGGAGCAGTTCGAGCAGCTCCATCGCGCCCTGCTCAAATACCAGGTGCTGTTCTTTCGCAACCAGCCCATCACCCCGCGAGCCCAGCGGGCGCTGGCGAACCGCTTCGGGGATCTGCACATCCACCCCGTCTACCCCCACACGGAGGAGGCCGAGGAGATCATCGTGCTCGATACCCACGATGACAATCCGCCGGACAACGACAACTGGCACACCGACGTGACCTTTATCGAGACGCCCCCGGCACTGGCCATTCTGGCCGCCAAGCAGCTGCCCCCCACCGGGGGGGACACCCTCTGGGCCAGCGGCATCGCGGCGCTGGCGGCCCTCTCCCCGCCCCTGCAAACCCTGCTGGCAGGGCTGGAAGCCGAGCACGACTTCACCAAGTCCTTCCCGGCCCATCGCCATGATGACAGCGAGGAGGAGCGCCAGCGCTGGCAGGCGGCCGTGGCCCGTCACCCGCCCCTGCGCCACCCGGTGATCCGCACCCACCCGGTGAGCGGCCGTCAGGCCCTGTTCGTCAACGAGGGGTTCACCACCCGGCTGCCCGGGCTGCCCCCCAAAGAGAGCGAGGCCCTGCTCGGCTTTCTGTTCGAGCACATCACCCGCCCCGAGTTTCAGGTGCGCTGGCGCTGGCAGGAGAACGACATCGCCATCTGGGACAACAGGGTGACCCAGCACTATGCCAATGCCGACTACCTGCCAGCCCGCCGGGTGATGCACAGGGCCACCATTCTCGGGGACAAGCCCTTCTGGCGCCCGGGCTGAACGTCCCCCATGGAGAGCGACCATGAGATAACGCCCAGCAAAAAGCCCGCCGGCTGGCGGGCTTTTTCATCATCTGACGGGCCTGGGTGTTGCTATCGGCCCTTGCGCTCCGGCCACCAGGGTGAAGCCCCGATGGCCGGTCTCAGCCCTTGAGCTCCAGCACGGTGGTGAAGCCTCCGAAGATCATGCGGGCGCCGTCAAACGGCATGGTCTGGTGCAGGGGATTGGCGGGGTCCATCCTGGGGTCCTGCATCATCTTGCCCATGGCGTCGTCCCGCACCGCCTTGCTCGGCCACTCCACCCAGGAGAAGACCACGGTTTCATCCTCCCTGGCCGCCACCGCCCGATAAAAGTCGGTCTGCTTGCCGTGGGGCACGTCGTCCCCCCAGCACTCCAGCATCCGGGTGGCGCCGTATTCGAGGAAGATGGGGTCAAACTGCCCCGCATGATCGATCAGGGCCTGCTTGTTGGCCGTCGGCACGGCGAGCACGAATCCGTCCACGTATGACATCAGAGGTTCCTCCAGTGAGTGAGGATCTCAGCATAGCAGCCGCCCATCAGCCCGCGCTCTGCGCCGCCCCGCGCAGCCAGCCATCACAACGAGACCAGCCGCTCCAGATCGCTGCGGGTCAGGCGCTTGCTGTCCACCTTCACGTAGAGGGAGTGTTCCTCGCGCACCAGCAGCACGTCGCTTACCCCCTCGCAGGCGCGGATCCGCTGCTCCAGGGCCGGGGTGGCCTCGACCCCTTCCGGCAGCACGATGCGCAGGCTGCTCACATAGGGGGGCTCGGCCATGGTGAGGCTCACCCCGAGCCAGGCGAGGGCCAGGGCGGCGCAACCGCCAAACACCAGGGGGCCGCCCCCCAGGCTGTAGAGCAGGCCGCCGAGACTGCCGCCGATGGCGACCCCGAGGAACTGACTGGTGGAGTAGACCCCCATGGCGGTGCCCTTGTAGCCCGGCGGAGACTCCTTGCTGATAAGAGACGGCAGCAGCGCCTCCATCACGTTGAAGCCGATGAAGAAGAGCTGCAACCCGGCGAGCAGACCCCACAGCTGCTGGCCGCTCTGCCAGAACACCAGCTCGGCGGCCAGCATCACCACCACGCACCCGATGAAGACCCGCTTCATCTGGCGGTGCTTCTCGGCATAGATGATGAAGGGCACCACGCTCACGAAGGCGATCAGCATGGTGACCAGATAGGCCTGCCACTGGCTGTCACGGGGCAGGCCTGCACGTTCCAGCAGGGGCGGCAGGGCCACGAAGCTCGACATCAGCAGGGTGTGGACGCAGAGGATGCCGAGGTTGAGTTTGAGCAGGCGAGGGTTGGTGAGCACGGTACGAAAGCTGCCTCGCACCATGGCGGACTCGCGATTTTGCAGGTGGGCCGCCGGGGTCGGCACCACCCAGAGCACCATGGCGATGGCGGCCAGGGCCAGCAGGGCGATGAGCCAGAAGAGGCCGGACAAGCCCAGGGCATGGGTGATGAGGGGGCCGGTCACCATGGCGATGGCGAAGGTGATGCCAAAGCTCACCCCGATGAAGGCCATCGCCTTGGTGCGATTCTGCTCCCGGGTGAGATCCGACAGGAGCGCCATGACGGCGGCGGAGATGGCGCCGCTCCCTTGCAGGGCGCGCCCGACGATGACCCCCCAGATGGCGTCGCTCAGGGCGGCGATGACGCTGCCAAGGGCAAACATCAGCAGGCCGCCAACGATGAGGGGCTTGCGTCCCACCTTGTCGGAGAGCAGGCCGAAGGGGATCTGGAACAGGGCCTGGGTCATGCCGTAGATGCCGATGGCAAGCCCGATGAGCGCCTCGGAGGCGCCCGCCAGGGACATGCCGTAGGTGGTCAGCACCGGCAGCACCATAAACATGCCGAGCATGCGCAGCGAGAAGACGGAGCCGAGCGCCCAGGTCGCGCGTCGCTCGCCCCTCGTCATGGTGAAATCATTCATGAGGGCCTCGATGAGTCAAAAAGAAGAGAGAAAGAAAGGGGTGACAGGCGCCCGGCCGCCCCGAAAAATCGGCGATGCCCCTCGCAGGGCGGCGCCCATAATAGCAGAGCCGGGAAGATTCCCGGCTCTGGATTTCATGCATTTCAGGGGGGCAGTTCACACTATCAGGGCAGCATGCTCACCAATACCGGCGCTGCGTCCGGCTGGAAGTCCACCGACATCATTACGCTCAGGCAAGTAATGGTGACGATGGAGAACATGAACAGCTTGCGCGCCCAGAGGGAGTCGTCCACCGCCGCCTTGTAGCCCGACAGCGCCATCCCCAGCCACCAGACGCTCACCGCGGTGGCCACCACCAGATACTTGTAACCGGCGTAGCCGCCGAGGAACAGCATCAGGGTCGGCACCATGAACGCCAGGATGTAGAGGGTGATGTGGAGCTTGGCCACCGGGATCCCCTTCACCACCGGCAGCACCGGGATGTTGGCGGCCTGGTAGTCCTTGAAGCGGAAGATGGCGATCGCATAGGAGTGCGGCATCTGCCACAGGCTGAAGATCGCCAGCAGGATCAGGGCCCCCGAGTCGAACTGCCCGCTCACCGCGCAGTAGCCGATGACCGGCGGCGCGGCGCCGGAGAGGCTGCCGACCAGGGTGCCATAGACCGAGTGGCGCTTCATGTAGAGGCTGTAGACCCCCACATAAACCAGGAAGCCCAGCACCGCCAGCAAGGCGGCCAACGGATTGGCCGCAAAGTAGAGCAGTGCAATGCCCGCAACGCCCAGCGCCGTCGCATACCAGAGGGAGACACCGGGGGCGATGAGCCCCCGCACCAGGGCGCGGTTCTTGGTGCGCTCCATGATGCAGTCGATGTCCCGGTCGATGTAGTTGTTGAACACGCAACCGGAGGCCACCACCAGTGACACCCCCACCATGGTCAGGATGAACAGGGGCACATCCAGGCTCCCCTTCGAGGCCAGCAGGAATCCCCCGATAACCGAGATGAGGTTGCCGAAGATGATGCCCGGCTTGGTCACTTGCAGGTATTGCTTCATCATCATCAACCCGCTCAGTGAACCATCATGTTGATGTTGAGGTTGTACATGATCCACAGGGAACCCACGACCACGATGGCGATGATGAGCACGGTAAAGACCAGTGCCACCAGGTTCCAGCGCTCCTCGGAGGAGGTGTTCATGTGCAGGAAGTAGACCAGGTGTACGAAGATCTGCACCACCGCCATGGCCACCACGGTGCCGAGCACCACGGCGTGGGAGGCGGAGCCGTCCATCACCATCCAGAACGGCACGGCGGTCAGGATGAGTGACAGCACAAAACCGATCATGTAGGACTTGACGCTGCCGTGGCTGGCGCCGTGATTGTCAACGGAATGACTCATTTACATGACCCCCATCAGATAGACCACGGTGAAGACGCAGATCCATACCACGTCGAGGAAGTGCCAGAACAGGCTCAGGCACATCAGGCGAGTGCGGTTGCGCTCGGTCAGCCCCTTCTTGGTGATCGACACCATCATCACGATGATCCAGACCAGGCCGCTGGTCACGTGGATACCGTGGGTCCCCACCAGGGTGAAGAAGGCAGAGAGGAAGCCGCTGCGATCCGGGCCCGCCTCGTGCACGATCAGGTGATGGAACTCGTAGATTTCCATCGCGATGAAGCCGGCACCCAGCAGGAAGGTGACGAACAGCCAGGTGTTGACCGCCGCGACCTTGTTCTTGTTCATGGCCAGCATGCCGAACCCGAAGGTGATGGAGCTCAGCAGCAGCAGCATGGTTTCGGCGAACACGAACGGCAGTTCGAAGATGTCCTTGCCGGTGGGGCCGCCGGCAGTGCCGTTGACCAGGACCGCATAGGTCGCGAACAGGGTCGCGAACAGGATGCAGTCACTCATCAGGTAGATCCAGAAACCGAATACCTTGGTGGCACCGGCATCGTGGTGCCCATCCTCATGGGCACCGTGAGAGTGATGTAGTACGTCAGTCGCCATGGAATTAAGCCACCTTGTTGATGTTGTCGAAATGCTGACCTTCGATGCGCTCGATCTCGTCAACCTGTACGTAGTAGTCCACATCGTCGTTGAAGCTGTGGATGATCCAGGTGGCGATCATGCCGATGAAGCCGGCGATGGCCATCCACCAGATGTGCCAGATCATGGCAAAGCCGAACACCACGCTGAAGGCGGCGATGATGACACCGGCACCGGAGTTCTTAGGCATGTGGATGGGGGCATACTGGGCAGGCTTCTTGTAAGCGCTGCCGTCAGCCTTGGCTTCCCAGAAGGCGTCCAGACCGGTGACCTTCGGCTCGATGGCGAAGTTGTAGAACGGCGGCGGAGAGGACGTCGCCCACTCCAGGGTACGGCCACCCCAGGGATCGCCGGTCAGGTCGCGGTTCTTCTCGCGGTCGCGGATGCTGACCACGATCTGGATGACCTGGCACAGCACGCCCAGGGCAATCAGACCGGCGCCGCAGGCGGCGACCACCAGCCAGCCGTGGAACTCGGGATCGATGTTCTGGCTGACACGACGGGTCATGCCCATGAAGCCCAGCACGTAGAGCGGCATGAAGGCCACGAAGAAGCCGGTGATCCAGCACCAGAAGGCACGCTTGCCCCAGACGTCATCCAGCTTGAAGCCGAACGCTTTCGGGAACCAGTAGGTGATACCGGCGAAGCAGCCGAACACCACGCCGCCGATGATGACGTTGTGGAAGTGGGCGATGAGGAACAGGCTGTTGTGCAGCACGAAGTTGGCGGCCGGCACGGAGAGCAGTACCCCGGTCATGCCACCCACGGTGAAGGTGATGATGAAGCCGACGGTCCACAGCATGGGGGAGGTGAACTCGATGCGACCGCGGTACATGGTGAACAGCCAGTTGAAGATCTTCACCCCGGTCGGGATGGAGATGATCATGGTGGTGATGCCGAAGAAGGCATTCACGTTGGCGCCGGACCCCATGGTGAAGAAGTGGTGCAGCCAGACGATGAACGACAGCACGGTGATCGCCACGGTTGCCCACACCAGGGAGGTGTAACCGAACAGCTTCTTCTTGCAGAAGGTCGCCACCACTTCGGAGAAGATCCCGAACACCGGCAGCACCAGGATGTACACCTCGGGGTGACCCCAGGCCCAGATCAGGTTGATGTACATCATCATGTTGCCACCCATGTCATTGGTAAAGAAATGGGTACCCAGGTAGCGGTCTGCGGTGAGCAGGGCGATGGTGACGGTCAGGATCGGGAAGGAGGCGATGATCAGGATGTTGGCACACAGGGCGGTCCAGGTGAAGACCGGCAGGCGCATCATGGTCATGCCAGGGGCACGCATGCGGATGATGGTGGCGAAGAAGTTCACGCCGGTCAGCAGGGTCCCCAGACCCGAAATCTGCAGACTCCATATCCAGTAATCGACCCCGACCCCGGGACTGAACTCCAGCCCCGACAAGGGCGGATAGGCCAGCCAGCCGGTCTGGGCAAATTCACCGACCCCGAGGGAGACGTTGATCAGCACCACGGCCGCGGCGGTGAACCAGAAGCTCAGGTTGTTCAGGAAGGGGAAGGCCACGTCACGGGCACCGATTTGCAGCGGCACCACGATGTTCATCAGACCGATCACCAGCGGCATGGCCACGAAGAAGATCATGATGACGCCGTGGGCGGTGAAAATCTGGTCGTAGTGGTGGGCATTCAGGTAGCCTTCGCCACCGCCGGAGGCGATGACCTGCTGGCCACGCATCAGCACGGCGTCGGCAAAGCCACGCAGCAGCATGACCATGCCCAGAATGAGATACATGATACCGAGGCGTTTGTGGTCGACCGAGGTCAGCCACTCTTTCCACAGATATTGCCACTTGCCGTAGTAAGTGATGAGACCGGCGATGGCCAGGCCCCCCAGAATGATACCGGCTATCGTGACCATGATGATGGGTTCATGGTACGGAATAGCCTCGAGTGTCAATTTTCCAAACATCGATTATTCCTCGGATCCTGCTTTCACACTCTTGTCGGCCGACATGGCCATGTGTCCGGCATGGGCGTCATGGTTCATGGCCTGGTTCTCCATGGCGTCCTCTTGCGAGGCCTCATGGTTCATCCCTTCGTGGTCCATGGCACCCGCTTTCGGGGCGGCGTCATGGTTCATGGCCTCGTGGTTCATGCCCTCGTGATCCGCGGAGCCCGCAGCCGGGGTGGCGTGACCACCATGGGACATGCCGCCCATGAACTTGTTGATGATGTTGACGAACAGCTTGGGATCGGCGCTGGCGAAGTACTCCACCGGGTGGTTTTCGCTCTTCTTGGCCAGGGCATTGAACTCATCCATGGTGCTCAGGGCCTTGGAAGAGGCCTTCACCTTGGCTACCCAGGCGTCGAAACCGGCTTGGTCCTGGGTCGCGATGGCCTTGAACTTCATGCCGGAGAAACCGGCACCGCTGTAACCGCCGGAGATGCCCTTGTACTCGCCCGCCTCGTTGGCAATCAGGTGCAGCTTGGTCTGCATGCCGGCCATGGCGTAGATCTGGCCGCCCAGTTGCGGGATGAAGAAGGAGTTCATCACGGTGTCGGAGGTCACCCGGAAGTTGACCGGGGTGTTGACCGGGAAGGCCAGTTCGTTGACCGATGCAATGCCCAGCTCCGGATAGACGAACAACCACTTCCAGTCCAGGGAAATGACATCCACCTGAACCGGTTTGACGTCCGATTCCAGCGGCTTGTAGGGGTCGAGGGAGTGGGAAGTTTTCCAGGTGATCACCGCCAGGATGACGATGATGATGACGGGTACAGTCCAGACGACTGCCTCAATCTTGTTGGAGTGGGCCCAGTCCGGCGCATAGGTGGCACTGGTGTTGGACGCCCGGTATTTGTAGGCGAACGCCACCGCCATGACAATCACGGGCACCACCACGATCAGCATCAAGCCGAGTGCGGTGAGTATCAGTGACTTCTGCTCCATACCGACCTGCCCCTTGGGGCTCATCAGTGCCATGTCGCAGCCACTCAGCAAGCTGGCGGTCGCGAGCAGCAGCAAAGCGCCCAAGCCCCTCTTCACATCAAAGAGTCTCATGCAATGTCCTCATCTTTTGAAGGCTTATTGGTATAAAAAAATGCAGCATTTTATTGCATCAGACCGGCATGTGAACAACATGAAAAATTAATCCCCAAAATGTTCAAAAGGTGATGGAAAGCGGTATCAGATGTTAATCCCTTGACAATGACCAATTTATTCAAGTTACACCGCGGCAATTCATCTTCCGTTAATCTCTCGCGCCACCAAAAGTGACCACCAATTAACCAAAAAGATCCATCTGGTCTGTTTTTAACCCGCCATTGCGATCAAAAAAGAGCCATACAGCCCCTTTTCGACTCACAGGTCATTTTTCCACACCTTGATCTGGATGGGTGTTTTTCGGGGAAGATTAAAAAAATAATTAATCAAACGAATGTATGATTAACTTCCCGCCCCCCGACAACGGTCGCAACCCCTGGCGCCAGAAGGCACACTTCGTAACAAAACGGGCCCTTGTGCGGGCCCGTTGACAATCGTTTTCTCTCCCTCCCTCGGAGTCGGAGTCAGGAGTGATCGTGTTCCATCCGGGTCGCCACGGCGATCCGGTTCCAGGCGTTGATGGTGACCACCTGCACCAGACACTGGGCCAGCAGGGTTTCTCCCAGTTGGGCCAGCGCCGCCTCATAGGTCTGCGTCGTGAGCCCCTTGTCGGCGATCAGGGTCACCTCGTCGGTCAGGGCCAGCACCGCCCGCTCCCGGGCGTCGAACAGCGGCGACTCCTGCCAGGCGGCCAGCGCCAGCAGACGCTGGGCACTCTCTCCGTGCTTCATCGCCACGTCGGCGTGCATCTCGATGCAGTAGGCGCAGCCGTTGATCATGGAGGCGCGGAGCTTGATGAGTTCCTTGAGCGACAGGGGAATGTCGGTGCCCCCGAGGTAGGACTCGAGGCCCATCATGGCCGAGACGGCGGCGGGCACCTGGTTGGCGAGCTGGATACGGTGTGACATGGCAAGACTCCTGTGATGGACCCCGGATGGGGCGGTGAGCTGATTGTTCACTTTTTCATTGTTGATTAGAATATCGTCATAACCTGCAACAGTTTTGCGTTTATCGCAAAGGTGAATCCATGCTGGATCGCATCCGCATCCTGGCCCAGGTGGTGGAATCGGGCAGTTTCTCCCGTGCCGCCCGCGCCCTCAACCAGGCCCCCTCCTCCGTGACCCGTGCCATCGACGCCCTGGAGCAGCAGCTCGGGATCCCGCTCTTCAAGCGCAGCACCCGCCAACTGGTGCTGACCGAGCAGGGCGCCTATTTTCTCGCCCGCTCCCTGTCCCTGCTGGAGGAGGCGGATCAGCTGGTGCAATCCCTGCAACCCCTCTCGGTGGCGCCAGAGGGGCCG
The DNA here is from genome assembly GCF_017939255.1 of Aeromonas sp. Prich7-2. Taxonomy (NCBI): domain Bacteria; kingdom Pseudomonadati; phylum Pseudomonadota; class Gammaproteobacteria; order Aeromonadales; family Aeromonadaceae; genus Aeromonas; species Aeromonas sp. Prich7-2. Next base: position 2,341 of record NZ_JAGKRI010000140.1, on the reverse strand, counting down.
CTGCGGGTCTCGGTGTTCGAGAGCTTCGGCGCGTCCTGGCTCTCTCCCCGCCTGCCCGACTTCCTCGCCCGCTACCCCGGGGTGCGCCTGGAGGTTGCGCTGGACAACCGCATGGTGGATCTCGATGCCGAGAACGTGGACGTGGCGGTGCGCATCGGCAAGCCCGCCGACAGCAGCCTGCACACTCGCCATCTGCTCACCAACCGCTCGCTGCTGGTCGCCTCCCCCGCCTATCTGGCCCGCCATGGCGAACCCGCCCATCCCGCCGAGCTGGCCCACCACAACTGCCTCATTCGCGGGCATGGGCGCCAACGCCAGCACTGGTACTTCCAGCAGGGCACGGAGCGCGAGAAGGTGGCGGTGCAGGGCAACCTCGCCTCGGTCGGGGGCACGCCCCTGCTCTGCGCCGCCCTCGCGGGGTGCGGCGTGCTGCTGCTGTCGAGTTGGATGGTGCAGCAAGGCATCGACGAGGGCACCCTGCTGCCGCTGCTGCCAGAGTGGCTCGCCTCCCCCTACGAGGATCGCCAGGACGAGATCCACGCGGTGTTTCGTGGCGGCCGCTTCCTCAAACCCCAGACCCGCGCCTTCATCGACTTTCTGGTCGAGGCGATCAGGCCCCTGCAAGGGCCGCGCTGACCGCAACAGAGCCTCATGGCGAAACCCTGAAAACGCAGACGCCGGGCTCAGGGCCCGGCGTCTGGAAATGAGGGTCGCCACGGCGACCGCTCAGCGTGATTTTCGCCCGTCAGGGCTCGGGGAGAGCCCCCGGTAATCCCCGTAGGGGAAGATGTTGCGCAGGCGCTGGGCCACGGGCTCGGGGATGGAGCGGGAGAAGACCAGCCTCACCCCGTTGCCGTCCCGCAGGCCCAGGATGCGCCCGCGCACCGGCTCATGGTGCAGGATCTGGGTCGCCTGGGTCACAAAGCGCGGCGGCACCGAGCCCCGCTTCACCACCACCTTGCCCGGCGCGAGCCGGACCTCGAACAGGGCGCCGCGCCCCAGCGTCATCAACCACCCGATCAGGGCTATCGCCACCAACAGAGACAACCAGGCCATTGCGTCTTCCTCCCGTCAACCCGATGTTCGCCAGTATAACCGGGGGCGCCTCACCATGACCCGGCCGCCATCACGCTTTCACTCACTGCCGGGCCTTATCGGCGCCCCTTGCCCCAGGCCACCAGGGTATCCCGATAGAGGGCGAGCAGGGCCTGATCCCGCACCGCGATCCCGACCTGCTGGGCCGGGCAGTCGGCCCACTCGTCATGGGGATGGCGGGTGTCGTCAAATTTTTGCAGGGTATGGCCGATGGCGGGCCCCTCGGTGATGACCCGCACCGGCCCCTTGCGCAGGGTGAACAGCGCAGGATCGATCACATAGGCGATGGCGGAGGGATCGTGCACATGGCACCCCGCCATGCCAATGCGCTCGGAATAGAAGCGCAGGTAGAAGCGGCTGACATCCCACAGGAAGCGGCCCGGCTCCCCCGCATCATCCCGCAGGGCATCCAGATAGTCGGCGGTGAAGATGCTCTGCTGGGTGACGTCGAGCCCGATGATCACCAGGGGCCAGGGGGCGGTGAAGACCCGGTCCGCCGCATCGGGATCGTCGTGGATATTGGCCTCGGCATAGGGGGTCACGTTGCCGCGATGGCCGTTGACGCCAAAGGCGCCGCCCATCACGACCACTTCTTTCACCAGGGCGGCTACTTCGGGGGCCGCCTCGAGCGCCAGCGCCAGGTTGGTGAGGGGACCGATGGTCACCAGGGTGATCTCGCCGGGATGGGCCTTCACCGTCTCGACGATGTATTGCCAGGCCGGGCGGGGATCCGGGATGAGGGTCACCTCCCCCGCCTGGACGTCGCCAAAGCCGCTCGGGCCGTGCACCACCGTCGTCGGCCCCACGGGCTCGCGCAGCAGCGGCGCGGCGGCGCCCCGGGCCACGTCCGCCTTCATGCCATATTTTTGCTTGAGCCAGAGGGCGTTGCGGGTGCCATTTTCGATGGTGGCATTGCCAAACACCGTGGTGATGGCGAGCAATTCGATGGCAGGGTGCGCCTCGGCAAACAGAATGGCCATGGCATCGTCGATGCCGGGATCGGTATCCAGAATGATCTTGTGGGTCTTGACATCCTCCCCCACCTTAGCGCTTCGCGTCACAGGAGGGGGATTCCCATTACTGGGTGATAGCTGCTCGCACAGTACCGGGTTCCTGCTTCATCGGGCGGCCTGATTGCACCACGCCTCCACAGGCTAAAACGGCGTGTCCCGCCGCTAAAATATTGCGAGCGCCGTTCACATCGGCGTTCGCCTCATAACCACACGCAGCGCATTTAAACTGGCTT
>NZ_JAGKRI010000139.1:0-599 GCF_017939255.1 Aeromonas sp. Prich7-2 | reverse complement strand
TAAATGCAAATTCTGAAAGCCTACAAGTTCCGACTCGAACCGACCGCCCAACAAGCGCAACGCCTGCGCCAGTTGGGCGGTTGTGCTCGTTATGTCTGGAATCACGGGCTGGCAGAGACAAAGCGCATTCTGGATGCTGGCGAAAAACTACCTTCTGCCTTTGAGCTGAACCGGATGCTCACCAGTTGGAAGAAAGACCCAGAAATGGCCTTTCTGACCGAGGCATATACCGACAACCTCCAGCAGAAACTCAAAGACTTGCACGGCGCGTGGATGCGCTGCTTTGATAAAAAACTCGCCGCCAAGGCTCCCGTTTTCAAGAAGAAAAGCGACAACCGCGACTCAATCCGCTTCGTCAACTTTGACAAGTATTGCCGCCTTGAAAAAGGTCGCGTGAAGCTTCCTGCCGGGCTGGCGTGGGTCAAGTTTCGCCAGTCCCAGCCAGTTGAAGGAAAAATTAAAAACGCGACCGTCAGCCAAGCAGCCGGGCACTGGTATATCTCCTTTCAGGTCGAGCAGGAGACGCTTGAGCCAATTCACCCCTCCGGCTCAATGGTCGGGCTGGATGCGGGGATCGCCAAGCTCGCAACCCTGTCAGA
>NZ_JAGKRI010000138.1:0-293 GCF_017939255.1 Aeromonas sp. Prich7-2 | reverse complement strand
ATCCCCCGCATATATTTCGATAAATTTCGACCAAATCGTTGCAGCGGCGCTAGCCCGCTTTCCTTCACCTGCCGCATCCAGCTCCGCCATCGTCGCCATCCTTCCCACACGCTCGGCGCATACCAGATGCCCTTCAACCCCTCTTTTAGCACGTACACCATCGCCAGCGGTTGATTCGCCGCCAACAGCTCCTGCAACTTCACATCCTGTTTTTCACTCAACTTCGCCCGATTACGTAGCAGCAACCAACGCGCACTTTTGACCACTTTTCGCGCCGGTTTATCGCTTTTCAG
>NZ_JAGKRI010000137.1:0-9379 GCF_017939255.1 Aeromonas sp. Prich7-2 | reverse complement strand
CAAGGCATCTTGCGGAATACTGCTTCCGGTTTAATCATCGTTTTGACCTCAAGAGCATGTTGGTTGAATTGGGGCATGCAGTCGTGGCAAGCCCTCCGATGCCATATCGGCTCTTGAAGCTGGCTGAGGGTCATGGGTAATCAGGAAATATTAAGGGAAGAACTGGTTTTTCGATAATTTATAGGGGTGATTGGCACCAAGTCAAGCCTGCCAAAATAATTAATTAGGCTGATAAATTAAGTCTTGAAATAGATATGAAGGATATTTTTATCCGTTTGACGGGCCAAGATCTTCGAATGGGCTCGTGTCAGATGAAAATATCGCCAGCGGAGTCTTTGATGAACCATTTGACTATCTTTGAAGATGTGGGTGCCTCAGAAACCTTGAAATTTAATCAAAAAACTTGCTATCACCCGGCGGCTCGATAAAATGTGCCGCGAATACCTTTAAGTAGAGGCGCGCTGCCTATGAGTAACCGAGCGGAGGGTGATGCCTGCGATGCTCGATGAAAGGAGTCGGCGCCGAAGTGACCAGGCCATCATACCGGGTTGCTGGTTCTGCATCTAATAGGTGCAGGACTGCCATAGTCATCCACTATGGAGCGCTACCTGAAGGGGCTGAGGAGTATACCCTCCCCATGGGTTTTGTTTCTTTGATCCTCTCGGTAGATCTCCACCTGTTGTCTTTAGGTGCAAAGAGATCATGGACATCGTTCATTACGCCGACTCCGGTTGGTCCGTCGTTCCCCCCCTGCTGGCCGTTGCGCTGGCGATCATCACTCGCCGCGTCCTGGTGTCGCTGGGGGTGGGCATAGTCGCAGGCAGCCTGCTGCTCAACCAGTTTTCTCCCCTTGCATCCCTGCATTACATGCTCGATACCGTGCTCAGGATCTTCTGGGTCGACGGTGCGCTCAATCGTGACAACGTCAACATGATCCTCTTCATGTTGCTGCTGGGCGGCCTCATCAGCCTGATGAGCGTCTCCGGTGCGACCCGGGCGTTTGCCGAGTGGGCGGAGCGCCGCGCCAAGACCCGCAAGGGTGCCAAGTCCCTGACCGGTCTGATGGTGTTCGCCTTCTTCATCGACGACTTCTTCCACAGCCTGTCGGTGGGGGCCATCTGCCGTCCGGTGACCGATCGCTTCCAGATCTCCCGCGCCAAGCTGGCTTATCTGCTGGACTCCACCGCCGCGCCGGTCTGTGTGCTGATGCCGATCTCCTCCTGGGGGGCCTACATCATCGCCCTCGTCGGCGGCATCATGGCGGCTCATGGTCTGACCGACCAGAGCCCCATCTCCGCCTTCGTCGAAATGATCCCCATGAACCTCTATGCGGTGTTCACCCTGATCATGGTGCTGGTGGTGATCGCCTTCCAGCTCGACATCGGCCCCATGCGTCAGCATGAGCAGTGGGCACTGGAGGGCAAGCTGTGGGACGAGTCCAAGGGGCGCCCCATCGGGCTCGACATGGAGAGTCCGGAAGAGAGCAATGGCGGCATGATTGACATGGTGCTGCCCATCCTGACCCTGACCCTGACCACCGTCTATTTCATGATTGACTCCGGGGCTGCGGTGCTGGCCGACAAGGGGCTGCCGTTCAGCGTGCTCGGCTCCTTCGAAAACACCAATGTCGGCTCCTCCCTGGTCTATGGTGCCCTGTGCAGCCTGGTGGTCTCCATCGGTCTGGCCATGCGCCTCAAGCTCGGGGCAAGCAACTGGATGAAGGCGGCTCCGCAGGGGATCATGGCCATGCTGCCCGCCATCAACATCCTGCTGTTCGCCTGGACCATCGGCGCCGTGGTGCGCGATGTGGAAACCGGCAAATACCTGGCCTCCCTGGCCAATGGCAATCTGCCGGTGGAAGTGCTGCCCGCCGTGGTCTTCGTGCTCTCCTGCGCCATGGCGTTTGCCACCGGCACCAGCTGGGGCACCTTCGGCATCATGCTGCCGCTCGCCGGCGACATGGCGGCCGCCAGCGACATCAGTCTGATGCTGCCCATGCTGGCCGCCGTACTGGCAGGGTCCGTGTTCGGGGATCACAGCTCCCCCATCTCCAGCACCAGCATCCTGTCTGCCACCGGGGCCGGTTGCCATCACATCGATCACGTGATGACCCAACTGCCCTATGCCCTGGCCATCGCCTTTGGCGCTGCGCTCGGCTACCTGGTGATGGGGCTGATGCACTCCGCGCTGGCCGGTTTCACCGTGAGCGGGCTCTGGTTCCTGATCTTCTCCGGTTACCATTTGCGCAAAGCCCGGGCGTATAGCGCCGTGGCAGTCGCATAAGAGAACAAGGGGCCTGCGGGCCCCTTGGTTTTGGCAGGGGCTTTGGTTAGCATGCGCCCCATCACTCCCGTTTCGGAACCCCATCATGGCTTCACTGCACTACAAATTTGCCACCATGAACTCAGGCAAATCGACCCAGCTCATCCAGGCCCACTTCAACTATCTGGAGCGTGGCATGTATCCGCTGGCCATGACGCCCGCCATCGACGATCGCTTCGGTGCCGGCGTCATCAGTGCCAGGGTCGGCCTTGAGCTGAAAGTGGAGGTGTTCAGCGACAGCTGCGATCTCTTCGAGATGGTCAAGGCGCGTCACGCAAAGCGGCACATCGATGTCTTCATCGTTGACGAGGCGCAGTTCCTGACCCGTGAGCAGGTCTACCAGCTCGCCCGCATCGTCGACGAGCAGGACATTCCGGTGATTGCCTATGGTCTCAAGACCGATTTTCGCGGCGAACTGTTCCCCGGCTCCTACCACCTGCTCTGTCTGGCGGACAAGTTCGAGGAGCTCAAAAGCATCTGCTGGTGCGGCAACAAGGCCCACATGAACTCGCGGGTCAACGAGGCGGGGCAGGTGATGCGCGACGGTGAGCAGGTGGAGATCGGCGGCAACGATCGCTATGTGTCGCTCTGCCGCAAGCACTATCTGGAAGGACGGGCCTTCAAGTAACCCGTGGCTGGCTCGTGCAGCCTGGACACCAAAGAGGGCGCCCATCTGGCGCCCTCTTTGTCTGTGGGTGTCAGTCGATCTCGATGTCGACAGGGGCGATGATGGGGTCTGCCGCCGGCAGGCGGTGGAAGAGCTGGCGAAAATGCTGCTGTACCCGGCCTATGTCCACCAGGGACATGCCGGAGGCGAAGCCGAACCAGACGTAGAGCCCGGTGAGGTCGCGAAACATGGGAGGGAGGTAGCGGGGGGCGTCGATGAGCCCCTCCAGATAGTGCTGATAGAGCACGGGGATGTCGTCCAGGGTCACCTTGCCGACGAACAGCATGGGCAGGATCTCCGGCACTCCCTCCAGCACGGCGCTGCGAATGAAGTTCACTGTCTCCACATAGCCCTTCACATAGGAGAGATCCTTGGTAAAGCAGGCGCCCCCCTCGACCATGCCTCCGCGAAACACCCGCTGGGTGATCTTGTAGGCGTCGTGCTCGCTGGCGCCCTTGGCCACGAAGTGGCGGAACACCTCAATGAAATCGGCGCCACGCTCCGCCATGTCGATGGCCATGACCCGATCCGAGATGCGCTTGGCCCTGTCCGGGAAGGAGCTGAACGTGAGGGTCTCGATGAGTACTGCCAATCCCTCCTGACAGGCGGTGATGCGGGGCGAGCCGGCGCCGAGCCAGGTGGCGTAAGATTGCTGGCGGCCGTTGAGGGTGGTGCCGACGTGAACCCAGCCTTCGTGTACCTCCAGCACCTGCAGATCGAGTTCCGAGAAACGGGCGTGGGAGTTGAGCTTGATGTAATCCCCCCCGGCGGCGGCATCGGAGACGATGCCATCGCTGAGCTTGACCTGGACTGTGCCGTCGCTGAAGTAGCTCGATAGCTTGCCTTGCAACCTCGCCACCGCGGCTTCCCCCTCGAACTCCTTGGGGTAGGGGCGCACCAGGTGGCGGGCGCCGGGCAGGGAGAAGATGTCGCACAATCTGGCCCCCAGCTCCTTCAGGGTCTTGCGATCCCCGCGCAGGTGATCGCTTGCCGAGCCGTAGAGCCGCTGACTGTAGCGCTGAAAGTCCGGCTGTCCGCGCTGGCGCAGCATCTCGATGACCACCATGTACTGATCCACCGTCTCTTGCAGGATCCGGCCGAGATCGTCCTGGGGGCCGAGGCGTCGGCGGATCCTGTCCCTCAGCTCCTTGAGCTCAAGGTACTTGTTGCGGGGATCGAACTCCAGAGGGAGGGATTCATAGAAGTGCCTGTCGATGGCGGGCAGTGCCTTGCCGCCACTTGCCAGAAAGTCGCTTTGCAGGTGACGGGGCCATTTGATGGCATCCAGGATGCGGATGGGTTTTTGCAGGGCGAGCAGTTCATCCGAGAGGGATTTGAGGTGCAGGCGATACTTTTCTTGGATGGTCATCGGGCTCTTTGGAGGCGAGTGCGCTACGAGAATGGCTGAGTATAGGCACAGGGCCTGTCAAAAAGAAGCGAGACGACGGGGATCCGGCCTGTGTGCTTTTGGTTGTCTGAAAATTGGTTTAGACTGCGCCCCTTGATCTCTACCGTGTCGTGAAAATGATGAATATCCCCAGCTCTGAAATGATAATGCGTTGGTTGCAACAGGCCCGGATCGAGCACTATGTGTGCGATCAGTGTCATGGCATCCACATGGTCTCCCTGCAGTCCGTCGAGGGCATCCAGGAGAGCCGGATCTTCGTGGAAGAGGAAGGGCTGCTGTTCTCATCCGAGCTGGAAGTGCGCCCCTCATCGCTGCTGCCCCTGGTGGCCGAACTGGGTCGTCTCAACATGCAATATCCGTCCCTCAAGGTGTTCCTCGACATCATCGATGACAACCTGCCACGCCTCGTTGTGGGTCACACCGTCTTTACCAAGGCGGGTCTCACCGTCGAGCAGTTCCTGCTGTTCGTTGAAAGCACCACGGCAGCCACCCATGAAGTGGTTTCCGAATGTGAACGCCTTGGCTTCCTCAATCTGCCGGAAATCCAGGTCGCACCGGAATCCGTTCACTGACCTCAGCACCTGAACTGTGCGTTTAATGTGCGAACGGTTCGCTGCGGCTAAAAAGCCGTTGACGGCGGCGGGGCTTTCCCCTAAATTACGCCCCGTTCCAGCGCAACGGCGCAGCGGACACCGTGTTGGCTGAACACGTTAAACCACAGACAAAAATTTGGTGCGGTATCCGAGAGGCTGCCCACCGACGAAGTCGGCAAGATGCACGCACAGCGCGCTCCGAAAGCCACTTCAAGCAGTAAAAATTTGGTGAGGTGTCCGAGTGGCTGAAGGAGCACGCCTGGAAAGTGTGTATACGGCAACGTATCGAGGGTTCGAATCCCTCCCTCACCGCCAAATTGATTGTGAATCAACCCCATGAATTTCATGGGGTTTTTTCGTTTCTGGAGGAGCGAAAAGGCCAGTGTCACTATGAGGTGTCACGATCATGCCGAGCTACCTGCTGAAAAACCGAAACGGAAACTACTACACCCGCATTCCGTTTCCCCAATCCCTCCGCCTGTTAGGCTGCCCCCTAGAGATCCGAGTCTCCCTGCTCACCAAGGATCGCAGTGAAGCCACGCTACGCAATCTGGTTGCAGCACATGGCATCAAGATAATGATGGGCAGATTACCCGCTCTCTTGAGGACTGACAGCCATCAGCCGACGACCCGTTTTCGAGACCTTATCGCGCCGGATCTGGCTCGCTTACGCCAACAACTGCTTTCCTCTGCTAACGGGCTTATTCAGTCGTCCCCACTTCCTTATAGTCAGCCCGATGACGTGTCAGCAGCATCCTGCTGCGACTCTCCAATGAGGGCATCGCAGTTACAGCCGTCTCTTGAGCCGATGCAGCACCTTGATCCGGTTACAGTGCCCAAGGCAATGGGCCAGTTGCAGGCTGAGTTTCTGGAGCGCAAATCGAATGAAAAAATCTCATCACGTTCGCTCCAGCAGCTCCAGACTCGTACAACAGCACTTATCAACGCTGTGGGTGGTGGCTTCTTCGTACAGGCTTTGAAATTCAGGCATGTAGATCAGTTTGTTCAGGAGCTGGCGACCAGTAAGGGACTGAAGACTGTGCGTGAATACAAGGCGGCCTGTACCCAGATGCTGAATTTTGCTGTGCAGATGGAATATACGGCCAAAAATCCATTTGATCAGGTCAAAATAAAATGTGCGCAGCCTACCCCACGACAGCGCTGGGAGCCCACCCAGCTCAGGGCATTGTTCAGCTCGGTAAACTTCACCCAGCACGCTTACAGCAACGTCGATGACTATTGGATACCCCTGGTACTACTACACACTGGCGCACGGCCTGCGGAGATCTGTCAGCTACGTGTCAGTGATGTGATGACCCAGGACAATATCGCTTGCCTCAACATTACCGACGAGGGAGAGGCGCAGTCGATCAAAAACGGCAACAGCAGGCGACTCGTACCCATCCATAGCAGGTTGATTGCGCTGGGATTCCTGCATTATGTCGAATTACGACGTAGGCAGGGCCATGTGCAGCTATTCAGTTGTACGGCTACAGGGGAGTTTGGCGAATGGACCAAAAATTTCGAGTGCCGCTTCTCCCGCTACCTGGGGAAACTGGGATTTGTGGCGGGGCAACGACCTACCGCCTATGGGTTCCGTCACACCGTTATTGATGAGCTGCAACAGCGTGATACACCCGAACATGCGGTGGCAGACCTGGCAGGGCATAGCAAAATTGGTTTTACCTATCGCCATTATGGAAAAAAATCCACAGTGCAGCGTTTGCAGGCTGTAGTAGAACAATTAGATTTTTCTGATGCGCTTAAATTTGTTCTCCCTCACCGTCCAGAATAAGATTATTAAATAATATAAATAATTTCATCTGGACTATTTATATTGTTTTTTCTGGTGATGAATGACGCACATTAGGAATATCTAATAACCTGTCTTAAATTCCACTGAAATATTAGTAAAAATGGATATTGACAAGCCTGAAAAAATGTGATTTTGCATGTTGACATGTCGTTTTGATGCGGTTAGTCTCACCGCAAATGACATGAGGGTGGAGTTAATGGCGTATAGAAAAAACAGGATGGCAATGACGATTGAAGTGGCACTAAAAAATAATGTTCTTATTATGAAGCCGGCATATGCGCCAGCTACATTTAAGGCTTTTCGTCGCAAATCTGAACAGCTGAATAAATGGATTGGTAGGCAGATTATCTCTGATGTGACCGCAACCGACATGGGCCTCTTTTTGGCTAGGTTGCATCAGGAATATAGTAACAAAACTGTAAATCACTATCTCTCAATCTTGCGGCAGATATTCACTCGGGCTGTGGACGATAGGCTGATTGCCATGAGTCCGATACAAAATATAAAAACGTGTAAAACATCTTCCAACGATCCCGATCCATTTTTACAGCATGAGATCCAGGCTCTGAGGAGTTGCGAGGAGCATTACCCGATTGAGGTGGCATTAATCACCCTGGGAATCGGTACTGGGCTGCGAATTAGCGAACTCATGGCTCTTACTGTCGAGTCAATTGATCTGAATAAGCAGCAGCTGTTTATCGATTTAGCGCTGGTGGATAAGGAATTTAAAATCCCAAAAACCAGGGAGTCAAAACGGGTCATTGAACTGTGTGGCTGGACTCTGAGCGCAGCCAAAACACTGGTTGAGTATGCCCATCAAAGACAACCTCAGTTAATTACTGTATTACAAGCGGACAATAAAAAATCTTTACAGATGTATAGAACCTTATTGGCGTATTCGCAGGAAGAAGATCGGCCCTATGTCTCTGTTGACGATTTTCGGGAGGCATTTTTTAGGCCCTATTGTGAACGAGTAGCTGTACGCTATCGAGGGCCTAGCCAATTCCGCCACACCTATGCGAGTCAGATGCTCACTGCGGGCGTCTCTGTAGAGCGGATTGCCCGTAAAATGGGGCTAACCAGTACCGCCATGATATATAGGCACTACGGGAAATGGATTGTAGAGGATGCACCTGATTATGATGCCGTTGAGGATACTGTGCTGGACCGCTGTTTTAATGGTTTTACGAAACTGGAACCAGCTACGATAGCTAAATCCGACGAGTCTCATCAGTGTTATGGTTCAGACACTGCGTCTATAGACGATAGTGATTCGAGAATACACGATATTTCCGTTAATAGCTCATCTACATTACATATGGATGATAGGCGGATGGCAGCTATACATAAATTGAGCCAGCGATGGGGAGTAGACAAAAACAATATATTCTTATAGGTCAAGTGGTTTTATTTAACTAACAACAAATCCACGATATAATACTGTATGCAATAATTCAATTATTGTAGTGATACCGTTCACTATCATTTTACGATAAACGTTACGTGAGGTGTTATCCTATATGGCTGGCGCTCATAACTGTTGCGTTAAGATAATAGATTTTAAATAGGGGCCGAAAAGAGCCCTAGGAGATATATGACTACCAAAAAGACTGAGTTTGAGTATACGAAGCTGGCTGAATTTTTTTACCAACGCCTTGAAAATAGGGCGATACCACTCACGGCAAAAAATATTTCTAATGAATTGCTAGCCTGTGCACCAGATTACCGACCAGGGTATTGGCGGAGACTGCGATGTGCTCTGGCATATCACCAGAATATGCTGGGCTATGTTGATGCTGCCGAGCGTATTCGGAGGGCGAAAAACCCTGTGACTGCACATGGTAGTAATTTATCAAAAAAATCCAGACAGCCCCGCGCGAGGGCGATCAATCAGGCAGATGAGGATGCTCTGAAATCATATTTTAACCAGCGTGGTGACATTAGTATGGTTTCTGCCATCCTCATTTTTAAAAACGCAGGTATTAGACCCGCAGAGCTTTCAGGTCTGAGAGTGGATGGAAATCGGCTTATTGTGACGGGCGCTAAAAAAAGCCATAGCGGACAACGGGGGGCAGACCGCACTTTACTGTTGGATGGCATCGATTCTGGCCTGCTCAGATATTGTGTCATGCAGGCGCAACGAGTAGACATTGGTGTGATGCAGGACAGGCTGCGGGCTGCTGGTAAAAAACTATGGCCTAGGCGTAGGGCTCTACCCACATTTTATAGCTGGCGTCACCAGCTCGGCTCTGAGCTCAAAGGTTCCGGAATGGACCGCCAACGTATTGCATATTTGATGGGCCATCAGGCCACTGGCTCTGTTGACCGTTATGGCAATAGGAAATTGGCTAGAGGTGGGCGACTGCCTAGCTGCCCTGCTGATGCCGATTTAAGCGGAATTCGTATGACTCACAGTCAGCTATCAGCGGATCATGTACAGAACCTTAAGCGGCAAGCGAATTAATAATACCGTCTAACGTGTTGTTTTGCTTGGATTTTCTCTGCCTACTCTTTTTGCCGTTTTTGGATAAATACACCATTGCCCACTCCAACTTCTCTGTTATTTCCTGCCA